>DCKU01000168.1:548-11855 GCA_002320455.1 Salinisphaera sp. UBA1666 | reverse complement strand
CAAGCGCTGTTTTGCGGCAATCCAGCGTTCTAGCACGCTTGCGCAGAATGACTGCGCAGCGCGCGCTACGCCTCGTCTTGCCGCAAAACAGCGCTTGGCGCGGGCTCGTATGAAACCTCAACAGGCCCTAACGAGTAGTCGCTAGATGGGTCACGGCCTAATCGCCGACATCCTGGCCTGGGTCGCGGCCCATCCGGTCGCCGCGATCTCGGTCGTGTTCGCGGTTGCGCTGGCCGAGTCGCTATTTCTGCTTGGGCTTCTAGTCCCCGGGGCCGTGTTCATGTTTGCCTTCGGGGCGCTGGCCGGCAGTCATGCGCTGTCCAGCGTGGCCGTATTTGCTGCCGGCATCGTGGGCACGCTTCTGGGCGACGGCATGAGCTATTCGCTGGGCCGGCGTTATCAGGGGCGGCTGGCCCAGCTGCCCGGCCTGTCTCGCCTGCCGGGCGGTATCGCCCGAGGCGAAGCCTTTTTCAGCCGCCACGGCGGCAAGGGCATTGTCCTGGGCCGGCTGATTGGCGCCTTGCGGCCGGTGATGCCGACCATTGCCGGTGCCGCCGGACTAACGCCGCTGCGATTCGTCGTAATGGACGCTGTGGCGACCGTGCTCTGGGCCGCGCTTTATATCGCCCCCGGCGTACTGGTAGGCGCGTCGATGAATATGGCCGCCCAGCTGGCCACGCGGCTGCTTGTCGTGGTGCTGCTGGCCGGTCTGCTGGTTTGGGGGCTGACCACCGCGGCTCGGTTTCTTATCGTGACCGGGCGCGCGCTGGGCCGACGCTACGCGGATGCGCTGCTGGGCTGGAGTGCAGCCCATCGCCGGCTGGGCCTGCTGGGCCCGGCGCTTGCCGACCCACGCCAGCCCGAACTGCCGGCACTCACGGTCGCCGCGGCGTTGACCGCGCTGGCCGTTGCCATCGGCTACGGGCTTGTCGGTTGGGGCCCGACCGGTACGGGCTATCCCGGCCGTTTCGATGCCCTGGTCTATTGGCTGCTCACCGATCTACACAACACGCCCGTGGATGCGCTGGCACGGCCGTTGGCGCAGCTGGCCACCCCTGCGGTCTACGGGCCGCTGGCCGTTGCGACGGCCGGCGTGCTGCTGTGGAACGGCAACTGGCGTGCCGGCGCTCAATGGATCGTCGCACTCGTGCTCACGGCGGCGATCGTGGCCCCCTTGGTGGCAGGCATCGGTCCGGCGCGTCCGGTGGTGTTCTACGACGTGCTGCCGGGCGTTTCGCTCGGCGCGACCGGCGGCGGGGCCGAACTGCTGCTGCCCTGTGTCGTCTACGGGCTGGGCGGGGCGATGCTCGGCCTTCGCGCGGGCGAGCCGGCCCGGACCTGGCTGTATTCGGCCGCAGTAGCCCTCACGGTGACGCTGGCGTTGGCCCGGCTGTATCTGGGCCTGGCCTGGGCCAGCGATCTGTTGATCGGCCTGCCGGCGGCGTTCGTCTGGATCAACCTGTTGCTGCTGGCTTATCGCCGCCAGCGGCCGCGTCGTATCGCCTCCCGGCTGCTGGCCGGGCTGTTCGGCCTGGCCGTGCTGGCCTCGCTGAGCGCCGCCTACAGCGCGACCGGCCCGATCGCTCGTCTGGGCACACGGGTCGCTGCCCCGTCCACCAGTCAGCGTCTGGCCGACTGGCCGGGCTATGGCTATGCCCGACTGGCCGACCGGATCGAGACCGTCCAGGGACGGCCCGGCCCACCCATCAACGTGCAGGCCAGCGCGACACGACAGGCTCTGATTGCCGGCCTGGCCCGGGCCGGCTGGCAGCTCGCACCGCCCCTGGGCGCCACGCAGCTGCTGCACAGCCTGGTACCCAGTACCCCGGTCGGCGCGCTGGCGGTCTGGCCGACATTACACGCCGGTCGCACGCCGACGCTGACGTTCGTGCACGCCAGCCGCGCGGCCGAGCAACGCTGGGTGCTGCGTTTCTGGGCCAGCGGCGCGATTGATGCCCGACACGACACGCCGATCTGGCTGGGCGTGATCGACCGACAGTCGCGGCGCGAAGATTTCCGGCTCATGGTCACCGCCCGCGACCAGGCCGGGTATGACCGCGCCGGACTGTTTCTGGCGACCCAGCTTGCCGCCCACGGGATCGATGTCCGCTGGGCCGCCGCGACCGGCCAGCCGCCGCTGCTGATCGAGATCGCCCGCGCCCCGGGCCCGCGTTCGGCGCCCCCGGTCGTCGCCACGCCGGCGATGCTAAAGTAGCGCGGCCACGCCGGGTGCCGGCGTGTTTTTCGTTGTCTTTTAACCGTGCTGTAGCAAAGCCCATGGCCAAGCCCGAGAAACGCAAGACCACCAAGCTCAAGCAGCCGGGCTTTTTCACCCGGATGCGCGCCAGCCTGAACAAGGGCGATTCGTGGCTGACCTATGACCTGCGCAACCTGCTGCCCGGCGAGACCGTCGACCAGGACGCGCTTGACGAGCTGGAGACCCAGCTGCTGCTCTCCGACGTCGGCGTGGACGCCACGGCCCAGGTGATGGACCGCCTGCAGACCCTCTACGACGGCGGCCGGCTACGCACCTCCAAAGATCTCGGCAAGTCGCTGCGCGAGCATCTGGGCAATATCCTCGAGCCCTGCGAGGCGCCGCTGGAAATCCCCGACGACACGCGCCCATACGTCATTCTCATGGTCGGCGTAAACGGCGTGGGCAAGACCACCACCATCGGCAAGCTGGCCAAGAAACTCCAGGACGCCAAACTGTCGGTGATGTTGGCCGCGGGGGACACGTTTCGCGCGGCTGCAGTCGAGCAGCTCCAGGGCTGGGGCGAGCGCAACAACCTGCCGGTGGTCTCGCAAGGCAGCGGCGCGGACTCGGCGTCGGTGGCCTACGATGCCTATTCGAGAGCCAAGGCGCGGGATATCGACGTGCTCATCGTGGATACGGCGGGCCGCCTCCATACCCAGAGCCATCTCATGGACGAGCTGAAGAAAATCAAACGCGTGCTGGGCAAGCAGGACGAGGCCACCCCGCACGAAGTCATGCTCGTAGTAGATGCCACGACCGGCGGCAACGCCCTGCAACAAGCCGTGGCCTTCAACGAGGCCGTGGGGCTGACCGGCATCACGGTGACCAAGCTCGACGGCAGCGCATCGGGCGGTATCGTGTTCGCGATCTGCCAGAAGCTGGGGATTCCGCTGCGTTTCATCGGCGTGGGCGAAAAAACCGAAGATCTCGGCGTGTTCGAGGCCGAGCACTTTCTCGATGCGCTGTTCAAACGCTGATCAACGCGTCTTGTCAGAGCATCGTTGCTGGGCGACGATAACCGCTGATCCGCGCTCGTCGATGCCATGAACAACATCGTTGCCTTTGACAACGTTGTGAAACGCTACCCGGGCGGCAAACTCGCCCTCGACCGGGTGTCGCTGGCGCTGGCGCGCGGGGAAATGGCGTTTCTGACCGGCCATTCTGGCGCGGGCAAATCGACTCTGATGAAGCTAATCGGGCTTATCGAGCGTCCGACCCGCGGCCGTGTGGTCATCAACGGCACTGATCTTGCGCGCGTGTCCAAAGGCCAGGTTCCGCGCTATCGCCAGCGCGTGGGCCTGATCTTTCAGAACTACAACCTGTTGTTTGATCGAACCGTGTTCGACAACGTCGCCCTGCCCCTGGTCATACGCGGCCAGGCCCATCGCGATATCACGCGTCGCGTGCGCGCGGCCCTGGACACCGTGGGGCTGCTGTCGCACGAGAAGAAGTTTCCGATCACGCTGTCCGGCGGCGAACAGCAGCGCGTGGGTATCGCTCGGGCGGTGGTTGCGCGACCGCATCTGCTGCTGGCCGATGAGCCCACGGGTAATCTCGACCCCCAGCTGTCGGCCGATATCATGCGGCTTTTCACGCGCCTGAACGAAACCGGGACCAGCATCATGATCGCGACCCACGACATTGATCTGGTCGAGGGGCTGCGCTATCGCCGGATCATTCTCGATCACGGCCATCTGGAGCAGGCCTAGCCCATGGCCGCTCGTCGCCCCTCGTCTCGTCGCTTGTCCGAGCTTGCGCTGACCGAGTCGCTGACCGGATGGGCGGTTGCCCATGCGCGCTGTCTGCTTGAAAGCCTGGGCCGTCTGTCGCGCCGCTGGATCGCCAGTGCGCTGACCGTGCTGGTCATCGGTATTGCGCTCGCCCTGCCGAGCGGGCTGTTCGTGGTGGTCAAGAATATGGACCGGCTGGCCGGCCAGTGGCATCAGTCGGTCCAGATCTCGGTGTATCTAGACAACGATGCCTCACCCGAAACCGGCCAACGCTTGACCGATGACCTGGCCGATGAGCCGCGCATCGAGTCGACCCGCTTCATTTCGGCCGACGAAGGTCTGGCCGAGTTCAAAAAAGCCAGCGGCTTCGGTGCCGCGCTCGACGCGCTGGGCGACAACCCTCTGCCCGGCGTCATTCAGGTCACGCCTCGTGCCACCCTTGCGCCGGCTGCCGTCAGCGAACTGGTCGAAGCGCTCGGCCAGCGCGATTCGGTGGCCAAGGCATCGCTCGACGAAGCCTGGCTGCGCCGGCTCAGCGCTATTCTTGATCTGATCTCCCAGGCCAGCTGGGTGATCGGGCTGCTGTTGTCGGCAGCGGTGGTGTTCATCGTGGGCAATACGATCCGCCTGGATATCGAGAACCGCCGCCAGGAAATCGAGGTGATGAAGCTTTTGGGGGCCACCGATGCCTTCATTCGTCGCCCGTTTCTCTACAGCGGCATGTGGTATGGCCTGCTCGGCGCGCTGGTCGCGCTAATCGTGCTGGGCGTATGTCGTATTGCCCTGGGCGGCTCGTTGGCCACGCTGGTGTCCTCATACAACGGTGCGTTCGCGATTACCGGTCTCGGCCTGAACGGTGTGTTCTGGCTGATCGCGGCCGGCCTGTTTCTGGGCTGGGTCGGCTGTGCCATTACCGTGAACCGAGAGCTGGCGGCTATCGAGCCTCGCTAGTTCGGCTGTTCGGCTGTTAAGCGCCGACGTCGACCAGAACTTGCGGCTTTCGATACGCCGCAATAGAACTTTTGTATGGCCCCGATGTCTATTTAGCATCAGACAAACTGCGGGGCTTGCTCACAGTTTGTTATGATTAAGATCTATGCCAGCGGCCTGATGGAGGCTCCGAATGGCCAACGAACTGACCGTTTCTTCGCGTTCTATGAACCTGCCGACCTTGTCTTCGGCAAGTATCGAATCCTATCTGCAAGCGGTATCCAATATCCCGGTCCTGGAGCAGGACGACGAGCAAACGCTTGCGCGTCGACTGCGTGACGAGGCGGATATCGAAGCCGCGCAGAAGCTGATTCTGTCCAACCTGCGTTTCGTGGTGCACGTGGCACGCGGCTATTCCGGCTACGGCCTACCGCTGGCCGATCTGGTGCAGGAAGGCAATATTGGCCTGATGAAGGCCGTCAAACGCTTCGACCCGGACGTGGGCGTACGTTTGATCTCGTTTGCCGTGCACTGGATCCGCGCCGAAATTCACGAATACATCCTGCGCAACTGGCGCATCGTGAAGGTCGCGACCACCAAGGCCCAGCGCAAGCTGTTCTTTAACCTGCGCAGCTCGAAAAAGCGCCTGGGCTGGATGAACAACGGCGAAGTCGAAGCCGTGGCCTCGGATCTGGGCGTCAAGCCCGAGACCGTGTTGCAGATGGAGCGTCGTCTGTCCGGCGGCGACCAGTCGTTTAACGCCTTGCCCACGGCCAACGACGAGAACGTCTACGCGCCCGAGGACTACCTGTCGTCCGACGACGGTGACGATCCGGCTTCGGACATCGAGAACGACAACTGGCAGACCTATCAGCACGCGAATCTGGAACGTGCCATGACCGATCTTGACGAGCGCAGCCGAGATATCCTGGAATCGCGCTGGCTGCGCGAAGACGGCAAGATCGGCCTGCAAGAGCTGGGCGACAAGTACGGCGTCTCGGCCGAGCGTATTCGCCAGCTGGAAGTCGCGGCCATCAAGAAGCTGCGAGGGGCGATGGCGGCTTAAACCGCCCCGATCTCCCCCGCTATAAAGCCGGCGCGATGCATCGCGCCGGCTTTTTTGTGTCTATTGTCCGCGAATGAACGCAAATACACGCGAATAAAAGACAGGACTATCCGCAGATTATACAGATGACGCAGATAAGCCGGGCAAAGACCCGCGGGCTGAGTGTCATCGCTGACATCCAGCGCAACCGACCTCCACGACCGATCCTTCATCTGTGAAATCTGCGTAATCTGCGGATAACCGCCTGTATTCATTCGCGTGTATTCGCGTTCATTTGCGGACTGTTCCAGCTCGCTCCAGGCGCGCAGCTTACGACGAAGCGCCGTCGGGCTGCGGCGGCAGGGCCGGGGGATCGTTTTGGCGGCTATTGGAAAAGACGTCGCTGAACGAGTCGTCGACAGAGCGCAGGTGCAGGTCGTGCTGCGGGTAGACGATCTTCACGCCGTTGGCCTTGAACGCTTCGTGTACGCGGCGATAAATAGCATGTTGCAACGGCAGCAGGTAATAGAGGTCGTGATAGAACACGCGTGCCTCGTAGATGATGGCGCTATCGTCGTAGCCCACCATGAATACCGACGGCGGCGGATTATCCAGCGCCACCGGCTCGGCGTCGATGGCCTCGTGCATCAGCCGCTCTACCAGGTCCCCGTCGGAATCCAGTGCGACACAAAAGCGCAGGATCAGACGCGTGATATCGTCGGTGAGCGTCCAGTTAATCACCGTTTCGGTGATGAACGTCTGGTTGGGGATGACGACTTCTTTGTTGTCCCAGTCGGTGATCGTGGTCGCGCGGATTCGAATACGCGACACGGTGCCGGTGAGGGTGCCCACGGTGACCGTATCGCCCACGCGCACCGGCCGCTCGAACAGAATCAGAATGCCCGAGATGAAGTTGGCAAAGATTTGCTGCAGGCCAAAACCCAGACCCACACCAATGGCCGCCACCAGCCACTGGATCGACGACCAGCGCAGACCGATCAGATTGACCGCAATGAGCAAGCCGATGATCACGATGGCGTATTGAAACAGCGTGGCCATCGCATAGCGGCTGCCGGCGTCCAGCGACAGCCGGCGCAGCACGGTGATTTCGAGAAACCCCGGCAAGTTACGCCCGGCCAGCGCCGTGACCACGCCGACGGCGATCGCCAAGAGTGCTGCGCCCAGCGTGACGTTGGAGATTTCTTTCTCCCCGTCGACCTGGCTGGTGATCTGCCAGAGATTGATGTTGTCGAGCAGCTGCAACGCCGGCAGCGTGCCCGACCAGATCAGCCACAGGCCGGTGGCAATCGACAAGGTGATGACCACCTTGATCAGCCCGCGGGTCTGCTCGCTGATCTGGACCAGGTCGATTTCCAGGCCTTCCAGCGTTTCCGGGCTGCTGTCGCCCGATACGGCGGCGGCTTCGCGCGAGGCGCGGGCCTCGCGGGCTTCTTCTCGGCGCTTGAGCGCGCGCGACAGGGCCAGACGCCGCTCGGCCACCGTCAGCCAGCGTACGATCAGACTGTAGAGGATCACCGCCCCGCCCAGCAGCGCGGCCGAGTAGAAGAAACGGCTCTGTAGCTGCAAAGCGGTGTAGTAATACCCGCGCGCGGCCATACCGGAAAGCACCAACGGAATAGCCGTGGCGATCGGCAACCAGAGATAGCCCAGTCGCCAATGGCCTTTCTCGTGGGCGGTCATCACATCCGATAGCACACCGGTGATGGGGTGCAGCACACGCCAGGCAAAGATAGCGATCGAGATCTCGCCCAGCATGAACGCTGCCCGCCCGATGGTTTCGCGCTTGGAATCGTCGTCGAAGGCCTCGGTCATGGAGATCGCCATGATCGGCGCGATGAGCGCCAGCGATAGCGCGCGCAGATCCAGCCGCAGGTTGCGCCGGGCCTTGTCCGGCCAGCGAAAGTGCGACTGGGCCAGGCCGTCCGCGCGCACGACCTGTACGAAAGGTTCGATAAACAGCGCCAACATGCCAAGCTGAAACACCGCGTTGCCGGCCGCCCGCGCGAACTGGGTGGCCTCAGGATCGTGCTGGGTCAGATAGCCGATCGACAGCGGCAGCAGAATAGTCGGCAACGCCAGCAGGATCGTGGCCAGCACCGCACGCAGGGTCAGCCCGATCGAATCGTGGCTAACGTTGCCGACCGGTTCGGCCAGAACCGCCAGCCGACGCTTGAGCAGGCGCCGGCTCAGTAGCAAGGCGCCGATGAGAGCGGCTGCCAGCCCGGCACGAAACGGCTTGGCCCCGATGCCGCCAACGAAGGCCATGAGCGCTTCTCGCCATGAGCGCGGATCAAGCAGCCACGGCACGTCGGTGACCAGCCGCGCCGGCCAGTCCAGCCAGACGCCGTGGAACGACGGCAGCCAGAACAAGCGCTCGTCGAGCAACCGGTTAAACGAGCTCAATGTGCCGTTGTACTGTTTGGACAGGCTGCGAAGATCGCGCCCAACATCCACGTACCGGCCCTCGGCGTCGATCAGACGGTCGATGATTGCCCGGCGCTGTTCCAGAAGATTGATCAACGACTCCCGCTGGCCGGCGGTGAGTGTCAGCCCGGCCCGGTCAGCGATCCGGTCAGCCATGATCGCAGGATTATCCAGCTCGGCGCGCGTCTGCTGGAGCTGGAAACGATCCAGCTCAGCGGTCGATACATCCGGCAGGCCGCTCATCGCATCGGTGGTCAAAAAAGACAGCGAGGGCGTTGCCAGGCGGCGGCGCTGGCTGCGCAGTACGTCCCCCAGTGCGACTGACCCGCCCCCGATTTCCAATTGCCGCTGGACTAGGTTGAGGCGCCGCTCGAGGCTGTCGACCTGGGCGCGCTGTTCAGTCTGACGCTGGGACAGCGTTTCCGTGTCCTCGGTCAGATCGGCCAGCTCGTAGGTCAGTTCAACGTTTTTCTGCGCCACCTCACTGATGGGCGCCATCGCCGTACGTAGCTCGCTGAGCTTGTCTTCGCTGGCATCGCGCAGGGTCTCCGCAGATGCGATCTGGGCCCGGGAAAGCGCGGTCTGTGCCGTGGCAAGCGCTTCGTTGGTTCGTGCGACCCGTGTCTCGGCCAGCGAGCGTTGCACTTCGAGCAGGCGCTCGCGGGCATCCAGGCCCGACAGTTCTTGCTGCAGATGTTCGATTTCGGCGTTCAGCGCATCGCGGCGCGCTGCCACCAGCGTGCTTTCGGCCTGGGCGCGTATGCCGTCGGCGTTGCCGAGCTCGACGCTGTTGCGCGCAGAAATATTCTGGAGCGTGCCGCGTGCTTCGGCCAGCTGCTGTCGGATCTGCTCCGGACGCTGTGCTGCGCGCGTGAGCTTGTCACGCACCTCCGACAGGCGCGCCTGGGCATCAGTCAATCGGGCCCGGCTCTGCTCCACGCGCTGGGTGAGCGCATCCAACGACTCGTCGGCCAGTTCGTCCAGACCCAGTGCAGGCCGCACGTTGCGCAATTCGGCCTGGGTCGACTCGATCTCGTCAGGAATATCTTTCTGCGAGGCCGCAAGCTGGGCGGCGGCTTGACGATCAGCCGCCGCGGACTGCAACGCGGCCAGCGCCTGCTGGTAGGTTTCTAGGGCCTGGGTCTGGCGCGCCTCATCGAGATCCTTGCGCGCTTTGAGATCGTCGATCCGATCCTTGATTCGTGCGATCTGCTGCTCGAGACCGGCTCGGGTCGCCCCGCCGGTATCCTGTGCGTGGGCCGCCTGGGCGACCGTTGCCAGTAGGCAGATCGCCACCCACCACAGCGCGAGAGCGTGCCAGACACCGACCGGCCGACGCGGACCGGCCTCAAACAAACGAGACAACTGCATGGATGCCAACCCACGAATCCAACAACCCGAATGATCCCATCGCGCCCGCAACCGGCGCGAACGCAATGCTGTGGCCCGCTGGCCCGGCCGCGGCGCATCAACCTCTCGATGCCGACCTGGCGCTTGCGCGCAGCGCCTCATGATAGGCCCTGTGGCCCGCGCTTTCGAGCGCAGCGGCCCGCCAGCGCCTATTCATGTCGCACAAACGATAATTGTCGGCCTGTCGTGCAGAACGCACACTATGGAAAACGCAGAGCAGCTGTCTCTGTTTCGGTCTGTCTTCTTGTCGTTTAGCGCTCATGCCCGATCGTGATTCTCGTCACCCGCCGCCGCGCGGACATACCCGCAGCGCGTTGATGCAGGCCGCTTTGGCGCTCGTTGCCTCGGAGTCGAACTTCTCAGCGCTGTCGCTGCGACGTATCGCCCGCCAGGCGGGCGTGGTGCCCACGGCCTTCTATCGTCATTTCCAGGATATGGACGATCTGGGCATTGCTCTGGTCGAGGATACCTTCGTCGAGCTTCGCGGACTGCTGGCCGCGGTCGATCTACCCTCGCTGTCGATCGACGGGCTCATACACCACGGCATCGATCTGTTCGCCTTTCATGTGCGCGAACGACGCCTGCTGTTCGAGTTTTTGGTGCGTGAGCGTTATGCCGGCAGCGCGCCAATACGCCAGGCCATTCGGGCCAACCTGCAGGCGCTGAATCGTCAGCTCACCCACGATCTGTCGCGAGTGCCCGCCTACAAAACCATAAATACCAGCGACCTCGCGCTGGTGGCCGATCTGGTGGTCAACACAGTGATCGCCGCCGCCGAGCGAATCCTGGAAATCGCTCAACGCGGCGAGCCGATCGAGCCGGTGGTTGCCGACGCCGAGCGACAGCTGCGGCTCATCTTTCTGGGGCTGTCGCAATGGCAAAACGGGGCGACTCCGGCGCGCTGAGACTATTTACTCTATCGAGTCAGCGCTTGTCGCGGCCTCTTTCTCCGGCGGTGCCAGTGAGGCCGCCGATGCCCCGTTCATGCGGGCACGCACTCGTGAGACGATCTCCGGCACCAGCGACATACCCCACTCCTGCCCCAGGTCCAGCGACTCGGTCAGCAGCTGGGGCGAGATACGCACCAACTTCTGGCCCAGCGGCGACTCATAGAAATTCACCAGTTGGTTGAGCTCGATCAGGTTGAAGTGTTTTTCATAGATCGGCGCCAGCACCGAATACAGGGCGTCACCGTCGGCGATACGTTCGGACACCACCGCCCGTGTCTGCTCGGCCACGATATTCATGGTCTGGGCATCGAGCGAGCCGCCGAACAGCGACATCGCCCCCTCTACGCGACCGATGAACTGGTCGGTAAAGACGTTACGCAGCTGGGTTACGTCGGTGAGCTGTACCAACTCCCGCACCGCCTGATCGGCCTGCTGATACTCGAGTGCGGCGGTGCGCCCATCGTCAGCCGGCAGGTTCGGGCGAGGATTCGGACTCGCCCCGCCGGCCTGGGCATATACCGGGCCGGCGGCTGCCGCGAT
>DCKU01000168.1:0-245 GCA_002320455.1 Salinisphaera sp. UBA1666 | reverse complement strand
ACCGGGCCGGCGGCTGCCGCGATCAGACCGATCGCGGCCCATAAGGCGATGGCACGGCCGCTACGCGGCTTCTGCAGGTCCCGTGTTGTCATGGAAGTCTTTACCCTCGACGGTGGCAGCGATGACACCCGAGCGTACGACAAAATCGCCGAAGTGCTCACCGTCATCGCGTTCGGCCGACCAACGCTGAATTAGCGGCGTGAGTTCGGCCAAGATTTCTTCTTCGCCGATATTCTCGCGATAAA
>DCKU01000028.1 GCA_002320455.1 Salinisphaera sp. UBA1666 | reverse complement strand
CAAGCGCTGTTTTGCGGCAATCCAGCGTTCTAGCACGCTTGCGCAGAATGACTGCGCAGCGCGCGCTACGCCTCGTCTTGCCGCAAAACAGCGCTTGGCGCGGACTCGTATGAAACATAAACAGACCCTAGAAGTCGATACAGCGACCGTTCTTTTCCCAGTCGCCATATCTCACCGGATCCGGGCCCTTGCGGCCGCCGTATTCCTTGGGACGATTGTCGGGATCGAAGCGCTTGGCCGGCGTGTTCGGCGCCGCGGGCTCGTCCGCAGGCCGCTGGGCCGTGTCTTCCGGCTTGGACTGATCGGCAGAAGTCCCTGTGGCGGTTTCGTCAGCCGCCGACGGGATGTCGTGATGCGCATCATTTGGCATGGGCGTACTCTAAACCTCGCGCTCTGCAAGTGGCAACAAGACCGTCGTGCCGTGCTTTGGGCATGGCATTTACACAGGTCATATAATACGCCCAACGCAGGTAATGGATGCAGCCATGTCTTCTTCGACAAGCACTCGTCTCGCGGCCACCGGCATCGTCTATCTTGAAGGCGCCGACGCTGCGGGATTTCTGCGAAACCAGCTGACCAACGATGTGCGACGCCTAGGCCCAGACCGTCATTTTTTGGCGGCGTGGTGCGATGCGAAGGGACGTACGCAAATGGTCGCTCGCGTGGTGGCCACGTCCGACGGATGGTATTTACTGATGCCACGCGAGATCCTGCCGGCCGCTGTCAAGCGTTTGACCATGTACGTACTACGCGACGATGTGCGCATCCACGACGTGAGTGACACCACCGAACTTGTCGGCCATATAGACCATGCGGAGGCCCCGGATGTCGGCGTGACCGTCGCCACCGACGAGCGGCTGCACATCGGCCTCGAATCCACGATCGACGGTTGCCGACGATCGCTGTCGATTCTGCTGAACCGTGAGGCCGATGACGCGACACCAAGCGATGAGGCCTTGTGGCGTCTGTCCGGCATCGACGCAGGCGTACCCGACATAGGCCTGGCTACCCAGGGTGAGTTCGTGCCGCAGATGCTCAATCTGCACTGGCTCATGGCCATCGACTTCGACAAAGGCTGCTATCCGGGGCAAGAAGTCGTCGCGCGACTGCACTACCGAGGCCGGCTGACGCGGCGGATCTTTCGTTTGCAGGCCGACGGCGCGCCGCCGATGCCCGGTACGCTCGTGACAGACGCTGACAATAATAAGGTCGGGATGGTGATCGAAGCCGAAGCGGCCGACGAGACCACAACACGCCTATTGGCAGTTGTGGCCGTCGACCGCATCAGCGAGGCGATCCAGCTAGCCGACGCGCGCCGATTGGCGCCGCTCGATTTGCCCTACGCGACGCCGGCCTGAACCGGGCCAGCGGCGCCGAGCCGCATCCAAATCCGGGTTTCAGCCGCTACGTGGCCGAAGCTGCGGGAACAGGAGCACGTCGCGAATCGCCTGAGCCCCGGTAAGAAGCATAATCAGCCGATCGATGCCGATACCGGCCCCCGCGGTCGGCGGCATGCCATATTCGAGTGCCTGTATGTAGTCGGCGTCGTAGTACATGGCTTCGTCGTCGCCGGCGTCCTTGGCCGCGGCCTGGGCTCGAAACCGCTCGGCCTGATCCTCGGCGTCGTTGAGCTCGGAAAAGCCGTTGGCGACTTCGCGACCGGCAACGAACAACTCGAATCGTTCGGTGACCTCCGGGTTGTCGTCGCGACGACGCGCCAGCGGCGAGACCTCGGCCGGGTAATCGATAATAAAAGTCGGGCGCTGTAGTTTGGTTTCCACCCGCGCTTCAAATACCTCGGTAAGCCATCGCCCGGCACCCCACCCCGCTTCACCACGCACGCCGCAGCGCTCGCCGAGCGCGCGCAAAGCATCAAGCGAGGACAGATCGTCAGCCTGGATATCATCGTTGTAGGCCAATACGGCCTCGGCCATGCCTAAACGGTCGAAATCCTGGTCGAGATCCACGGCATGTTCATTGCACGCCTGGGCATGATGAGATTGCATTCGACGCGAGAGCTGTCGCAGCAGGCCTTCGATCTCGTCCATCAGATCGTTATGATCGGCATAGGCCTGATAGAACTCAAGCATCGTGAATTCCGGGTTGTGTCGCGTTGACAACCCTTCGTTGCGAAAGTTGCGGTTGAGCTCGAACACGCGCTCTAGTCCGCCCACCACCAGGCGCTTTAGATAGAGCTCCGGCGCCACGCGCAGATAGAAATCATGATCCAGCGCGTTGTAATGGGTAATGAACGGTCGCGCGCTTGCCCCGCCCGGAATAGCCTGGAGCATGGGGGTTTCGACTTCGATGAAGTCTCGTTCTTCGAAGAACCCGCGAATGGCGCGCAGGAGGGCACTGCGCGCTTTAAATACCGCCCGCGTGTCCGGATTCATGATCAGATCGACGTAACGCTGGCGATACCGCGCCTCGGTATCGGCCAGACCGTGCCATTTTTCCGGCAGCGGCCGCAGCGATTTGGTCTGCAGTTCGATCGACTCGGCCTTGACCGACAGCTCGCCTTTCTGGGTACGCCCGAGATAACCGCGCAAGCCCACGATATCGCCGATATCCAGCTGCTTGAACGTTTTATAGGCCGCTTCACCAAGCATGTCGCGCTGGACGAACAGCTGAATACGACCGCTAGCGTCCTGAAGCGTGGCAAAACTGAGCTTGCCCATGACGCGTTTGGCCAGTAGCCGCCCCGCCACGGCCACATCGTATCGGGTGGCCTCCAGGGCTTCGGCGTCGTCGGCTTCGTGGCGCGACTGCAACGCGCCGGCCTGTGCATCGGGGCGAAACTCGTTGGGAAACGCACTGCCCTGCTCTCGCCACTGCGCGAGTTTGTCTTTTCTCTGCGCAACGAGTCGATGCGTATCGTCTGGCGCCTGACTGTTATCGCTCATTATTAAAGGCCTTGTTTAAGACTCGCCTCGATGAATTGGTCTAGCGCGCCGTCGAGCACGCTTTGCGTATTGCCGACTTCCACGCCCGTGCGCAGATCCTTGATCCGCGACTGATCCAGAACGTAGGAGCGAATCTGGCTGCCCCAGCCGATATCCGACTTGTCGGCTTCGGTGGCTTCGGCTTCTTCACGTCGCTTGGCCATCTCGCGCTCGTACAGCTTCGACTGGAGCTGCTTCATCGCGGTCGCGCGGTTCTTATGCTGGGAACGGTCGTTCTGGCACTGGACCACGATGCCCGTCGGCTCGTGCGTGATGCGTACCGCAGATTCGGTCCGGTTGACGTGCTGACCGCCGGCCCCGCTCGCGCGATACACATCAACCCGCAGATCCGAGGGGTCAATCTCGATTTCGATGTTGTCGTCGATCTCGGGGGCGACGAACAACGCAGCGAACGAGGTATGACGGCGCGCGCCGGAATCGAACGGGGACTTGCGTACCAAACGGTGCACGCCCGTCTCGGTGCGCAGCCAACCGTAGGCATAACTGCCGGTCACAGCGATCGTTGCACTCTTGATGCCGGCTACGTCGCCCGCCGAGAGTTCAGTGACTTCCGTGGTGAAGCCTTTGTGTTCGCACCAGCGCAAATACATGCGCAACAGCATCTCAGCCCAGTCCTGAGCTTCGGTGCCGCCCGAGCCCGCCTGAATATCCACGAACGCATTATTGGCGTCGGCTTCGCCCGAGAACATGCGCTGGAACTCTAGCGCTTTAAGATGCGCCTCAACGCCATCCAGCTCGCCGTCGATTTCGGCTACAACGCTTTCGTCGGATTCGTCCGCGGCCATATCGAGCAGTTCATTACTGTCTTCGAGCGTTGTGGCCGCCGAATCGATCGGCCGTACGATCTCTTCCAGGCGTGCTTTTTCCTGTCCGAAGCGCTGCGCCTTGTCCGGGTCCTCGACCCAGATCTCACCGATCGCCAGCTCGGCATCAATCTCGCTCAGACGATCTTTCTTCTCAGCGTAGTCAAAGATACCCCCGTAAATCACCTAAACGCTCGCGAAGCGCGGTCATACGGTTTCGAACGGCATTTATGTCCATATTAAAAGCTGTACGGAGGCTGAATTTCGGGCGGATGATTGCAGGTTAATTTTTTTTTCACAACCGGCTAATTCCGTTGCCAAACTGAGCGGAAAGTCGCATACTCTGCCTGCACGTCACCGGTTTGGGAACTTCTGTTTACCACCTGGTGAATGGGACCGCACAACAAACCTAAACCCGTTCAAGGGAGTTCGAGTTATGCAATTCAAGCAACCGCTATATACATGCGTTGCCGGCGCGCTGGGGCTCGCCGTCTCCGCAGGTGCGATGGCGCAGGACAATGTACCGCAGGACAAGCGCTTCTATGTTGCGCCGATGGTTTCCTACGGCTTCTTCGACAGCGACACGATTGGCAGTGGCAGCGACTCCTTCGGCCGCTTGAACGTCGATAACGACGATTCCGTCGGCGCCTCGCTGGCCATCGGTAAGCCGATCACCAGCTGGTTGAACCTGGAGCTGTTCGGCTTTTACTTCAACCCGGACCAGAGCCTGAGCAACAACGCCGGCTCGGATTCCGCTGGCGATGCTGATCTGTACGGTTTCGGCTTGGATGCGCTGTTCTTCCCGGCCCGCGACACGTTCCCGATCTACGGCATCTTGGGCGCCGCCTGGGGTAAGAAAGACGTCGGCTTCTCCTCGATCAACGGTGTGGGCGTCGGCGACGACGCAGATGCCGACTTCCTGGACGCCGGTGTCGGTTACATGTACACGCTCAACGACTACGGTCTGAAAGTGCGTGCCGAGTATCGCTATCGCTACACGACGGTCGACTCGGCCGACGTACTGGGCGCTGGCTACGAAGACGCACGCTACAACGATCATATCGTGTCGGTTGGTCTGCAGGTGCCGATCGGCGCCCCGCCGCAGGCTCCCGCTCCGGCCCCGGCTCCCGAGCCGGTCGGTCCGCAGGATAGCGACGGCGATGGCGTGATCGACGCGAACGACCAGTGCCCGGGCACCCCGCGCGGCACGGAAGTCGACGCTCGCGGCTGCCCGATCGAGAAGAAGGCTCCGATCGTCCTCAAGGGCGTGACCTTCGAATTCGATTCGAGCAAGCTGACGGCCCAGGCCACCAACCGCCTCGACAACGTGGTCGACGCGCTGGAAGCCAGCCCGGACGTGAACTTCCGCGTTGACGGTTACACCGACAGCATCGGTACCGACCGTTACAACTTGGATCTGTCGCAGCGTCGTGTGGACTCCGTGCGTAGCTACCTGATGAACCATGGCATCACCAGCAGCCGTATCACCGGCACGCAGGGTCATGGCGAGTCCAACCCGGTGGCCACGAACGAAACCGCCGCGGGCCGCGCCCAGAACCGTCGCGTCGAGCTGAACGTGACGAACCAGGGCGGCATGTAAACCGCACTGACGATCTAATCGTCAGCGGTTGAACCGCAAAGCCCGGCCTCTTCGGAGGTCGGGCTTTTTTATGCGTGGCGTTTTTGGCCTGCTTTTTCCGCAGCCGATCGGCCAGGTGTGACGCGCGCATGTATCGGAAAGCCGCGCCACGTCGTAGGGTAAAGCGTTCAATTCTGGCGAGAGAGGCCGCATGACGCTTCCCGATGATGTTGCCGCGCTCATCGGCGCTATGATCCAGCGCGTCGAAGATGATCCGGTTCTGGTCATCAAGCCCACCGAACTGGCGCTACCCGACTATCCAGCCCGCTCGTCACGAACGCTGGAGCTCTCGCCCGCATTCGACCAGGCCCGTGATCTGGCGTTTGAGCGTCGATACCGCCTAGCCGTGGTCATTGACGCGCCGCAGACCGTCGGCCACGCCAGAACGCGTCGGATGCTGGCGTATTTGAGAAACGTGGGCGCCCACGGCGTGCTGGCTGCGTTCTCTCGTGCACCGCTGTCGGAGGCCGATTCGCCCGACTGGAGCGTCGCCGATTTTCTAGGACTGGGCTTTCGGCGCGCGGAGCAGGCCACATCATTGACCAGTGCCTATTGGGTGTATCGGTACAACATCTACGATTACAAGATCACGCCCGACTGGCTGAATTCGAGATACTGGGCCAATCCAGAACAGTGGGACCAACAGCGCTGGTAACAATTCGCAGGTGCCCCACTAAGACGATGTGCCGGAATAGCCGACTTGCTTCGTCAGCGCCGTCGAGCGATCGTCGGCTGCGCGGGGATCGCATCCACACACCAATGCGCGACCCCATGGCCCAGGATTGCTTGCACGTCATCTGCCGCGTGCTCGGGTGGAGCGGCCTGGCCCAGCAGCGTCAGGCACTCGCGCAGCAGCTCGGGGGCGTTTTGCGCATCGATCGCCAACGCCCCCGTACTCTTGCCGAGCTTTTCGCCGTGGGCGTCCACGACAGTCGGTACGTGGAGATATCCCGTCGGCGCCATATCCAGGCAGCGCTGCAGATACGCCTGGCGCGGGGACGACGACGCCAGGTCGGCACCACGCACCACTTCTGTGATCCCCTGCCAGTCATCGTCGACAACCGTTGCCAGCTGATAAGCCGTCAAGCCGTCAGCACGACGGATCACGAAGTCGCCGATATCACGAGCCAGATTTTGTACGATCGGCCCCTGAACCGCGTCAGCGCACTCAATACGCTCGTCCGGCACCCGCAGCCGGATCGAGCGTGGCGATCTGCCGGGCGCAAGTCCGGTTCGACACGTGCCGGGATAGATCGGGCCTTCTAGCCCGCGTGTTCCGGCCTTGGCTTCACGCCGCGTACAGCCACAGACGAACGCGTGCCCGGCGTTTTGAAGCCGTGTGATGGCCGCACGATAGGCCTGCTCACGCATCGATTGATAAATCGGCTTTTCATCGGGCCTGAGGCCGAATGCCGCAAGCTGTTTCAGAATACGATCTGCTGACCCGGCTACGACGCGCGGCCTGTCCAGATCATCGATCCGAACCAGCCAGTGCCCGCCGGCAGCTCGCGCGCTGCAGTAGCTGGCAACGGCGGCCACGAGAGAGCCGAAATGCAGATCCCCGGTTGGAGAAGGGGCATATCGCCCGACCACACTGCGCGCGTCGCGATCAATCAAAGTGACGGGAGCTCACCGGCCAGCGCCTTACGTCGTCCTTCGACCATTTCGCGCACGTCCGGCGGCAAATCGAGACCGAGTAGCCGATCCCAGAACTTTAGCGCTGTCTTGTCGTTGCCGGCCTCGACGGCGCGCAGGCCCAGAAACCAAAGTGCTGCGATGTTGCTGGGATCCTGCACCAACGCCCGCTGGAACAGCGCGCCGGGCTGGCCGTCGAGCGGCTGACCGGCGCGCAGGCGCGCCTGGGCCTCGGCGGCCAGGAGATCGGCGGCAGGCGGCACGGCGCGCTCGTTGATATAAGCCAACTGTTCAGCCGCCTTGGAATAGGCGCCGCGCGACTCGTAGGCCTGGGCCAGCATCAGGCGAGCGCCGCGATCATCCGGCTGGGCCTCGACCTGAGCGGCCAGCTCGCCCACCAGCTCGTCGATATTCGGCATGGTCGACTGCTGGATGGCCGACACGTTGCCCAGCCAGTAATAGCCGAAAGTCCCAGCGAGCACGACCAGGCAGAGCGCGCTGGCGCTGGCAAGCCATGGCCGCCCCGCCGCGGGTTGGCCGGCCGGCGATGCTTTGCCGCTATCCACCTCGCTGACCAGGCGCGTGCCGAGTGCATCTTTCTCTTGGGCAGCGGCGCTGGCGTCGATACGTCCGGCGGCGAGCTCTCGCTCAAGCTCGCGCACGCGCTGATAATAGGCATCGATGTTGGCTTCGCGTCGTCCGCCATCGCTCGGTTCTTGGCGGCTCGCCCGCCACAGCGGTACGACGGCCAAGCTCAGGCAGGCCGCGATCATGCAGACCGCTACGACCAAAAATATCGTCATTGCTTCGGCTCGGACCTGTTGGCTCGATCATCGGCGAGGATCTGCCCGAGCCGGTCTCCATGATCGTCCCGGCCCACCTTGATGGTCGCCTCGGATGGAACTGAGCGCTCACGACGCATCAGCGCGGCAATCAGCAGAGCGCCGATGGCCAGCAGGAGAAAAGGCCCGGTCCACAACAGAACGGTCGAACGCTGCCAAGGCGGGTCGTATAGAATCCAGTCTCCATAGCGATCGACCAGATAGCGCTTGATCGCTGCGTTGCTTTGACCGGCGCGGATTTGACGCTCTACGACATGTCGAAGATCCCCGGCCAGCGGCGCATCCGATTCGGCGATACTGCGGTTCTGGCAGACCACACAGCGCAGTTCGGCAATCAACGCGTGATAGCGCGCCTGACTGGCCGCGTCCAGCGATTCAGCTGCCTGGGCAAGACAGAGCCCGGGCGCGCAGCACACCAGCAGGAGCACGAAGAAACAGCGAATCCGGTGTGTCATCACGACTCGGCCTTGAGTTGCTCGATCAGCGGCACGAGACGCTTGCGGCGGACCTCGGCTGTAACCGGCCCTACGATCTTGTCCTTGATCTGGCCGTCGCGGCCGATCACGAAGGTCTCCGGCACCCCGGAAATACCCCAGTCGATCCCCGTGCTACCGCTTTCATCGAAGGCGATTCGGGCATAAGGATTACCAAACCGCCGCAGCCATCGGCTGGCCTCGTCGCGGGTGTCTTTATAATCAATGCCCACAACCGGAATATCGGTCGTCTCTGACAGCTCGGCCAGCTCGCTGACCTCGCTGCGACACGCAACACACCAGCTTGCCCAGACGTTGACCAGGGTCACGCGACCGGCCATGTCCGCCAGCCGCACGGCTTGTGTTTCATCGGCAAGGCTGGGTAGCGCAAGCGTTGGCGCGGCGCGATTCAAGTATGCCGATGGCAGCGTATGCGGATCACGCGTCAGGCCATAGCCCAGAAGCCCGACCAAGGCGATCAATACCGCGACCGGGACAACCACACGCCATCGCATCAGGCCGTCACCTCTTGGCCATCGGCCGCTTCGTCAGAGCGGCCGGCACGCGCGCGGCGCCTGCGACGACGCCAATAGCGCTTATCTGAAAGCGCCAGGATGCCGCCAAAAGCCGCGATGAAACCGCCGGCCCAGATCCAGCGCACGAACGGTCGGTTATAGATACGTACTGTCCATGCATCGTCGGCCAGTGGCTCACCCAGCGAGACGTATAGATCACCAAACGGCCCGGAGGAAATGCCGGACTCGGTCATCTGCTGCGCGCTCTGGTCGTACTTGCGCTTTTCTGGAAACACGCTCGCGACCTGACGATCGTTTTTGTAGATATCGAACGTCGCCTCGCGCGCCTGATAGTTGGGCCCTGGCACGTTGTCCACGCCGCGAAACACGAAGGCGTGACCGGCATATTGCACGGTGTCACCCGGCGTCATGCGCACATCGCGCTCACCGCCGTAGCCACTCACTAGGCTCACGCCAATGACAAACACGCCAACGCCGATATGGGCCAGCGCCATGCCGAGCACCTGGCGCGGCAACATCCAGCGCGAGCCACGGGTGCGACGCCATAGCTCTTCAAACGCGGTCGCGATCGCCCACGCTCCTAGAACACAGCCGGCCAGTGCGGCCAGGCCGCTCACGCCCACTGTCAGCCCCGTCAAGACAACGGCCGCCACGATCGCGATCACAGCCGGCGTCCACAGACGGGACATCAGGGCATTGGGCCGTGTTCGTTTCCAGGCCATCGCCGCGCCGGCGCCCATCAGCAGCACTAACGGCGCGGTCAAGGGCACGAACACTTTGTTGAAGTAAGGCGGGCCCACGGACAACCGGCCCATACCCAGCGCGTCAGCCAGAATCGGGTATAGCGTACCGATCAGCACGGCTGCTGCTGCCACAACCAAAAACAGATTGTTCAACAGCAGCAGGCCTTCTCGAGACAAGGGAGAGACCGGCTCCGTGCCCGCGGCAAACTTGGAAGCGCGCGCGGCATATAACAGCAGCGAACCGCCGACCACGATCGCGAAAAAACTCAGGATATAGATCCCGCGACTCGGGTCGGTCGCAAACGCATGCACCGACACGAGCACGCCCGAACGTACGAGAAACGTGCCGAGCAACGACAACGCGAACGCCGTGATGGCCAACAGAACCGTCCAGCTCTGGAAGATCCCGCGTTTTTCGGTCACCGCCAGCGAATGGATCAACGCCGTGCCTACCAGCCACGGCATGAAAGACGCGTTTTCGACCGGGTCCCAGAACCACCAGCCGCCCCAGCCCAGCTCGTTGTAGGCCCACCAGCTGCCGAGCGTGATGCCGATGGTCAGAAACACCCAGGCCGCCAACGTCCAGGGCCGGGTCCAACGCGTCCAGGCCGCATCCACGCGACCATGGATCAGCGCGGTGATCGCAAACGCAAACGCTACACAAAAGCCGACGTAGCCCATGTAGAGCATGGGTGGGTGGAAGACCAGCCCCGGGTCCTGAAGCAGCGGATTGAGATCCCGCCCCTGGGCCGGCGCCGGAAACTGGCGCGCGAACGGGTTAGATGTAGCCAGCGTGAACAGTAGAAAGCCGATACTGACCAACCCCATGACGGCCAGCACGGTGGAGGCGACCTCACGAGGCAGCGTGCGGCTGGCGCAGACGACGGCGACCGACCAGAGCGCCAGCTCCATCATCCAGAGCAGTAGTGAGCCTTCATGAGCGCCCCAGACGGCGCCCAGGCGGTAGAACCACGGCAGGTTCGTGTTGGAGTTGTCGGCGACGTAGGTCACCGAAAAATCGTTGACGTAGAACGACCATGCAAGCGCCAGAAACGCCAGCCCCAGCATCAGACAATGACCGACGGCCGCCGGGGCTGCGACCTGCTGATACGCCGGGCGGTTGGCGGCGATCCCGTAGAGCGGCCACAGCGACTGAACCAGCGCCATGGCTAGCGCCAAAATCAGCGCCAGATGTCCAAGCTCGGGAATCATCGTGCGGCCTGCATGTTGGCCGGCATACAGGCATCAGCCGTGCCGGCCTTGAGCGCTCGGGCCGTATCGGGCGACATATAACTAGAATCGTGTTTTGCCAGGATCTGGTCGGCCTCGAACTCGCCTGCGGCATCCAGCTTGCCGTAGGCAATCACCCCCTGGCCTTCGCGAAACAGGTCCGGCAGCGTGCCGCGATAACGCACCGGGACCGTAGCCGCACAATCGGAAATCTTGAAGTTGACCGAAAGCCCGTCGCCGGGCCGGTTGACCGAGCCCGCGGCCACCAGACCGCCAATGCGAAAGCGGGTGTTGATCGGCACATCGCCGGCGGCGATCGCACTGGGTTCGTGGAAATACAGCACGTCTTGCTTGAAGGCCGTCAGCATCAGCGCAGCGGCGCCGCCCAGGCCCACGAGAAGACTGCCCACCAGCAGCAGGCGCCGCCTGCGGGTTCTAGTCATCGATGAACTCCTCGCGTCGGATACGGCGCAACAGTGCGCGATGTCGGACAAACGGAACCGCAATATTGGCCACGATCACCACGGCGGCAATACCGTAAGCCGACCAGACGTAGCTGGCATAGCCGCCCATCGCCCAGAACGATACCGGCTCAGCCATGCGTAATCCTTTTCATTACCCAGCGGCTACGCCGCTCTCGCCAAAGCAGTTGCACACGCATACCCCAGAGCGTGAGCCAGCCGAACAGAAACGTGAAGCCCAACGCCCCGGCCAGAAGCGGCCAGAGCATGTCGGCATCCATCTTGGAGCCGCCCGTCAGGCTGACCGTCGAACCCTGGTGTAGCGTGGTCCACCAGACCACGGAATAGTGAATGATCGGCACGTTGATCACGCCTACGATCGACAACAGCGCACAAGCACGCGCGGCCGTGCGAGGCGACTCGATCGCTTGATGCAGGGCAATCACTCCGAGATAGAGAAATAACAGGATCAGCTCGGACGTCAGGCGCGCGTCCCAGACCCAGTAGGTGCCCCAGGTCGGCTCGCCCCAGATGGCCCCGGTCACCAGCGCCAGAAACGTAAACGACGCGCCCACGGGTGCCGCGGCAACGATGAAGATCTCGGCAATCTTTAGACGCCAGACGAGAGCGACGACACCGGCCACGGCCATGGCCGTATAACCGAACAGCGACAGCCAAGCGCTGGGCACGTGGATATAGATGATGCGAAACACATCACCCTGCTGATAGTCCGGCGGCACAACGAATAGGCCGGCGACCAGCGCATAACCGATGAGCACAACGGCCGGCACCGCCAGCCAGACCGCCCAGCGCGCGCTCACGTCGTAGAAATACGGCAACGAGCCGAAACGATGGAACCATCGCTTGAACCCCGTTCCCGTCATGACACCCGACTCCTCGATTGCTTGTCGCACGAGCGACGAGACCACCGGTGCCCCGCGTTTCGCAATTCAATGCTAGAGCCTGTCGTGGGCTCGGACAACGTATATCTCGGACAACTACACAGGGTTTTTAGCACGTCACGTGGCCAGCCGATTGAACGAATCATGTATCCAGCCCCACGCGCAGCGCGGCAGCGATCACCCACGGGGCCAGCGTCACCGCCAGCAGACAGAGCGCGCCCAGCACATAGAGTGCCCCCGCCACCGGCAAACCAACGATCGCAGCACGCATGGCCCCGGCGCCAAAGATCAGCACCGGCACGTACAGCGGAAAGATCAGCAGACTCAGCAATAATCCCGCGCGCGGCAGGCTGAGCGTCAGCGCGCTGCCGATAGCGCCGATCATCGCGAGTACCGGCGTGCCGAGCGCGAGTGCAGCAATCATCACCGGCAACGCCGCCACCGGCACACCCAGCATCAACACGAGTACCGGCCCCGTGATCACGAATATCGCACCGCTGGTCAGCCAGTAGGCCAGCACCTTGGCCGCCACGATGATCGCCAGCGGCTCATCGGCGATCAGATATTGCGTCAACATGCCGTATTCATGGTCGGCCTTGAACAGGTCGTTCAGCGACAACAACACCGACAACAGCACCCCCATCCAGATGAGCGCGGGCGCTACGGCCACGAGCACCGTGCCATCGGTATTGGTGCCCAGCGGAAACAGCGCCACGACCAGCACGAAGAACATCAAGTGATGGACCAACGTGCCGCGCTGACGCAGTGCCACCGTCAGATCACGCTGGAGCACCGCAGAAAAAACCGATGTCATCGGCTCAGCTCGATGACCTGTGTATCGGTCACGTTCAACGCCTGGTGCGTGCTGTAAAGGATGGCGGCGCCGTCGTCGGCCATGATTTGCATCTGGCGGGCCAGGCGCTCGCGGGACGCCTGATCGAGTGCGGCGGCCGGCTCGTCCAGCAGCCAGACGCGACAGGACGCGAGCCATAGACGCGCCAGTGCGGTACGGCGTTTCTGACCCGCCGACAGCGCGCGGCACGGCTTATGCGCCACCCGCTTGAGCCCCAGGGCGGCCAGGGTATGCACGATTTGGAATTCATCGACGCCGCTCGTATTTCGGTGCAATCGGAGGACAGCGCTCAGGTTTTCGACCGGCGTGAGAACCGGCGACAAGGCGTTATCGTGATCGATGAAACCCAGTCCCGCTCGCGATGCCCTGCCGTCAGTGGACCAACGAAACGTGCCCGACAACGGCGTTAGAAGCCCCGCCAGGGTACGCAGCAGCGTCGTCTTGCCGGCGCCGTTATCGCCGGCCACGCGCACGATATCTCCGGCGGCCAGGGTCGCCGTCAGCGGAGCGAACAACGCGCGCTCGGCGTGCCCGCATACCAGCGCGTCAATCTCCAGACGGCTTGTCATCGATGGCTCGATACCAGCCCCAGAAGATGTCCCATGTCTTTGCAGAAGATACGAAAATGCGCGAGCGGCCGGGCCTTGACCAGCCGCTTGTGCATATAGGCCTCCCACGTCAGGTGTTGAACGTCCGGGTCGCGACAGATATTGACGAACCGCTCGCGTCGCTTGTCGTTGATATACCAGAAGCGTTGCATCTGACGCAGAATCCAAAACACCCGTCCGTGCGCGCGCATAAAGCGCTTGCGGGCGCGAGCGAGCTGTTTGACCTGACCGGTCTCGCAGAACGCGATCACGGCCTCCGCGGCCAGCCGGCCCGACAGCAGCGCGTAATAGATGCCCTCGCCCGAGGCCGGCGCCACACCGCCGGCGGCGTCGCCGGCCAGTACCACGTTGTGCCCGTCGTCCCAGCGCTTGAGCGGCTTGAGTGGGATGGGCGCGCCCTCGCGGCGGATCGTGGTCGACTCGGCCATGCCGGTGCTCGCGCGCAGGTCTTCGATGGCCTGGCGCATGGAAAAACCCTTGATCGCGGTGCCCACGCCGACGCTTGTCTGCTCGCCGTGCGGAAACACCCAGGCATAGAAATCCGGCGACAGCTTGCCCTGGTAGTACACATCGCAACGTGCACCGTCGAAGCCCGCGGTACCGGCGGGCGGCGAGGCGACGATCTCGTGATAGGCCGCGACGAACGGGATATCTTCGGCCCCGGCGATGGTCTGGCGCGCCACGCTCGAGCGCGCGCCATCTGCGCCGACAACCGCGCGGGCGACGACGGTGGTCTCGGGCATGTCGCGTGTGGCCGCACGGGCGCGATACGCAATATCCACCCGGCCGTCGTCGCGACGGGTGATCCGCATGAAACGCCCGGTGGCACGTTTCGCCCCGGCGGTCTCGGCCCGCTCGCGCAGCCACTCGTCGAAATGCTCACGATCCACCATGCCGACATATCCGTTGATCGGCATGTCGACTTCTCGGCCCTCGGGCGAGATCATGCGCGCGCAATTGGCGCGAGCCGCCAGAAGGCTGTCCGGAAGCTCGAACTCCTCAAAGGCACGCGGCGGGATCGCCCCGCCGCAGGGCTTGATTCGCCCGCCACGATCCAGCAGCAGGGTTGTCTTGCCTTGGCGTGCCGCCTCCCAGGCCGCGATGGCACCGGCCGGGCCGCCGCCGATGACCGCGATATCGTAAGTCGTCTCGTTTTCGCTCATCGGAGTTCCCGCACCGTCATTGCGCCTGGCCCATAGGCTCTATTCTTAGCATGAGCGCACCGGCCATCAGAAAGAGCACGGCCTGAATCGCGAATACGAGCGCATAGGCAAGCGCGGATGAGGCCAGCTGCGCGGTGAGCGTATCCACTCCAACGGTGCCCGCCAGCCCGCCGACACCGAAGGCGATGGCCTGGGCCGCGCCCCATAGCCCCACCCGCGTACCCCGACCGTCTTGCCCCGCGCCGTCCCCGGCCAGACTCATCATCAGCGCGATCGCCGCGACGGCGAAGCCGCCGTTGGCCAGCCCCAGGACGAACACCGTGGCTTCTATCGGCCAAGGCGGGCCGTTCAAGCCCGCACCGACCAAACCGACCAGCGCGATCGCCGAGGCGATACACCCCCCTACAGCCCAGCCGCATAGCGTGCCGAGCCTCGGCAGGACGACGCCGCTGGCCAGCAGCCCGACAAGCAGCATGCCCGTTAACACGCCGCCGTGTTGTACGCCGGTAAGCTGGGTGGTGGCGCCGGCCGACAGACCGAACACCGGGCCGGCGAACGGCTCCAGAATCAGGTCCTGCATGCTGTAGGCCAACATGGCCACAAACACGAAAATCGTGAACAGCCGTGCCTGCGGGTCCGCCCAGGCCGCGCGAAGCGCATCGGCGAACGAGCCGGCGCTGCGCGCTGGCCCTGTCGAATCGACGCCGGCATCGATACCAGCGACCGCCACGAGCGCAAGCACGAACGCCGTACCGGCAACTGCGCTTGCGACCCAAAACAGCCGCGCGTAAGAAAACGGCTCGAGCAGCGCGCCGGCCACGCCCGCGGTCACGATAATGCCGATGATCATCATCAACCAGACCGTTGCCGCCGCTGCACCCCGTCGCGCCGGGGCCACGCGGGCGGCTATGAGCGCAAGCAGCGCGGTGCCCGAGGCGCCCACCCCGCCGCCAATCGCCATGAACGCCACGAGCGCCAGCGCGATTCCTGCCCAGAGTGCTTCACTCATTACCCACACGGCCAGCGCAGCACCGACCGCGCCGAGCCCGAGCACGCCCATGCCGGCGACGATCCAACGGGTGCGTCGCCGACTGCGATCCGAGCCGTAGCCAAATCGTGGCCGAGCCAGCTGTACGCCGTAGTGCAGCCCGACGAGGACGCCCGGCAACACCGCCGGCAAGCCGAGTTCGATCACCATCACGCGGTTGAGCGTGGATGTGGTCAGAACGACGATCGCCCCCAGTCCGCTCTGAACCAACCCCAGGCGTATGATCGCCAGCCAAGAGAGCGCGCGCATCGTGTGCCCGGAACTCATGATGCCGTCCCGCGCACGGCCACGGCGGCGATCATCATGCCGATGACATAGAGGCTGGTACCGGTCGCGTTATACCAGGGCGCGCGCTCGACCGGATGAGCCAGAAAACGGATCATGAGCCCGCCCTGGGCGAGCAACAACACCGCCACGGCAACGGCGTAGGCCCCGTGGCCCCAGGCCCAGAGCATGGCCACCACCACGGCTTGGGCGCCCGCCATGGTCGCGCAGGCAATCAAGGCAGCCGGCCTCACGCCATAGCGCGCCGGCAGTGAAGCCACACCCATCGCCCGATCGCCTGCCACGGCCTTGAAATCGTTGAGCGTCATGATGCCGTGGGCACCCACGCTATAGAACACGGCAAGCCATACCACGGCCTGGCCGGGATAGCCGCCAACCATCACAGCAGCGCCCGCGAACCAGGCCAAGCCCTCGTACGACACCGCCACCGCAGCATTGCCATACCAGCCGTTGCGCTTCAGACGGGCGGGCGGCGTGCTGTAGGCCCACGACAGCGAAAGGCCCACGGCGGCAGCACCGGCCACCCACAGGCCCAACCAGAACGCCAGCACGAGGCTTGCCACACTGAGACCTATCGCGATGGCTGCGGCCCAAACCGGCGGCACCCGGCCCGACGGCACGGGCCGCTCGGGCTGGTTGAGGGCATCGACGTGTCGGTCCTGCCAGTCGTTGACCGCCTGCGAACTGGCACAGAGCAAGGGGCCAGCCAGCAGCACACCCAGGACAAGCCCGCTCGGATGCGCTGCTATCGATGCCCCCGAGGACACGACACCGCAGGCATAAGCCCACATCGGCGCGAACCATGTAAGCGGTTTGACGAGCTCGAGCACGTCGGCAGGACGAGGAATGATCATAGCGCGCAAGTTAGGCGGGCCAGTGGGCGGGGTCAACGCCAACGCGTCGCAGTGGGCATGTCATGCAAATCGCCCTAATCGACTGATTACAGGCCGGTTGTATACTGCAAGCACTTACGTTGACAGCCCGTTGAGCCGGGCCTAGTCTCAATTGACGAGATCCGGGTCGCGAAAGCACCGGATCCGCGCCACCCTTTATCCATTCAATAAGGGCGGCACGCGCGGGAGCATGGGGCAGAGCGACAGCAGCGTCGATTCGATTTCCACCGGCGGCTTGTATACCGCCGAACAGCGTGTGCGGCGTGACCGATCGCCGTGGACTTTGGTGCAGGGCATCCTGGCGCCGCTCCAGTTTCTTGTCTTTTTGGTCAGCCTGGTGCTGGTGTGTCGTTTTCTGTTGACCGGCAACGGCGAAGTGATCGCCGAGCTCTCGGTCGTCGTCAAGACGCTCGTGCTCTACGCCATCATGATTACCGGCTCGATCTGGGAAAAAGTGGTCTTTGATCGCTGGCTATTCGCGCCGGCGTTTTTCTGGGAAGACGTATTCTCGATGTTGGTGCTGGCGCTACACACGGCCTATCTCGTGGCACTCGCTAGCGGCATGCTCGGTGCTATCGCCCTGATGGCCCTCGCAATGGCCGCCTATCTGACGTATGTAATTAACGCCGTGCAGTTCGTGCTCAAGCTGCGGGCGGCACGCCTCGATGAAAAAGCCCGACGACAACCGGCAGGCGCGACTTAATGGCCGCAAATACCAACAACACCCCGGTCGCCGGCTGCAATAACGCCGACGTGCTGCGCGAGCGCGGCCAGCACGAAGTCTTTTGTGGCCTGACCGGCATCGTTTGGCTGCATCGCAAGATGCAGGATGCCTTCTTCTTGGTGGTGGGCTCGCGCACCTGTGCGCATCTAATCCAATCGGCGGCCGGCGTGATGATCTTCGCCGAGCCGCGTTTTGCCACGGCCATCCTGGACGAGCGCGATCTAGCCGGGCTGGCCGACTGCAACGACGAGCTCGATCGCGTGGTCGACGAGGTCCTCGAACGCCGGCCCAACATCTCGACCATGTTTCTAGTGGGCTCGTGCCCGTCGGAAGTCATCAAGCTGGATCTGGGCAACGCCGCAGATCGATTATCAGAACGCTATGCCGGGCGCGTGCGCATTCTCAACTACTCCGGCAGCGGTATCGAGACCACGTTCACACAGGGCGAAGACAACTGTCTCAAGGCCATGGTGCCGGTGTTGCCTGCCACCCCGGCCAAACAGCTTTTGATCTGCGGCACACTGCCGGACGTGGTCGAAGACCAGTTCCGGCGTCTGTTCACAGCCATGGGTATCGAGGATGTGGCTTTCATGCCTTCACGCCGGGCCGATACGCCGCCCGGCGTTGGGCCGTCTACGCTGATATTGCTGGCCCAGCCTTTTCTGGGGGCCACCGCACGCGCACTCATCGGCCGCGGCGCTAAACTGCTGGATGCGCCCTATCCGTTTGGCGCCGAAGGTACGACCGCCTGGCTATGGGCGGCAGCGGTCGAGTTCGGTGTCTCGGCTGAGCGTTTCGAGGCCGTCGTCGAGGGCCCGCGTGCCCGAGCGCGTAAGGCGCTTACGCCCATGCGCGAGGCGTTGGCCGGTCTGACTGTCACGTTCCTACCCGATTCACAGCTCGAAGTCCCGCTGGCGCGTTTTCTGCACGCCGAATGCGGCATGCACGCGCTAGAGGTCGGCACGCCTTATCTCGATCGCCAGATCCTGGCCGGCGAACTGGACGCGCTGCCGGCCGGCGTACGTCTGTCCGAGGGCCAGCACGTCGACCGTCAACTCGATCGGGTCTATGCCGACCGGCCGGACCTGACCGTCTGCGGCTTGGGCCTGGCCAATCCGTTGGACGCCCGCGGCTTGCGCACCAAATGGTCTATTGAGCTCGTGTTCTCGCCGGTGCACGGTTATGAACAGGCCGGTGACCTGGCCGAATTGTTCGTCCGCCCCCTGGCCCGCAGCGATCGACTGGCGGTTTAGATGAAGCTCTCGCTCTGGACATACGAAGGCCCGCCACACGTGGGCGCCATGCGCATCGCCACTGCCATGCGCGACGTGCACTTCGTGCTGCATGCGCCGCAGGGCGATACCTATGCCGATCTCCTGTTCACCATGATCGAGCGCCGCGATCGTCGCCCGCCGGTGACCTATACCACGTTCCAGGCGCGTGACCTGGGCGCGGATACGGCCAATCTCGTCACGCGTACGCTGGCCGAGGCCGCCGAGCGCTACAAACCGCAGGTCCTGCTGGCCGGTGAGTCCTGTACCGCCGAGCTGATTCAGGACCAACCCGGCGCACTGGCCGAAGGCATGGATCTGGGCTGTGCCGTTATTCCACTGGAACTGCCGGCGTATTCCAAAAAAGAGAACTGGGGCGCGGCAGAGACCTTTTACAAGATGATTCGCGGCCTGCTGGCAGCCCAGGCGCCCGAGCCGGGCACGCCGATGCGCGAGATGCCGACCGACCGGCGCCCCAAAGCCAACGTTCTGGGCCCCTGCGCGCTGGCGTTTCGCTCTCGCGACGACATCATCGAGATCGAGCGCCTGCTGACGCTGATCGGCGTGGATGTCCATCTGATAGCGCCTGAAGGGGCGTCTCCGCACGATCTGCTGACCATTCCGGAGGCCGATTTCAACATCTGCCTCTATCCGGAAGTAGCGAAAACCGCCTGTAGCTGACTAGAGCGCACGTTCCGGATGCCCACGATCAAGACGGTGCCGATCGGCATCGGGGCGATCAGCGATTTCGCACGGGAAATCGGCGCGCTGACCGGCATCGACGTGTCACATATCGTCGCCGATAGCCAGTCACGCCTGCCCTGGTATTCGCGCTCGGTGGATTCCACCTATCTCACCGGCAAACGAGTCTTCGTCTTCGGTGACGGCACCCACGCCGTCGCCGCCGCACGCATCGCTGTCGAAGAACTGGGCTTCGAACTCGTCGGGCTTGGCACCTACAGCCGCGAGCTGGCCCGCCCGGTGCGGGAAGCTGCCAAAGCACACGGCCTGGAAGCGCTGATCACCGACGACTATCTGGACGTAGAGCGCGCCATCGAGGCCGCCGCGCCCGAGCTGGTGCTGGGCACCCAGATGGAGCGCCATATCGCCAAGCGGCGTGGCATTGGCTGTGCCGTGATTTCGGCGCCTTTTCACGTACAGGACTGCCCGGCGCGTTATTCGCCCCAGGTAGGTTTTGAAGGGGCCAACGTCATTTTTGATACCTGGGTCCATCCGTTGGTGATGGGCCTGGAAGAGCACTTGTTGGGCATGTTCCGCGAGGACTTCGAGTTTCACGACGATGCCGTGGCCTCGCATCTGGCGGCCGAGGGTGAGGTGCGTCACGCGGCCGAAGCCCGGGCGGCAGACAACGACGGCCCGGCCTGGGCCTCCGAGGCCTCAGCCGAGCTGAAAAAGATTCCGTTTTTCGTACGCGGCAAGGCACGACGCAACACCGAAGCCTACGCCCGCGAGCAGGCGCTTTCGGAAATCACGCTTGATACGCTCTACGAAGCCAAGGCCCACTTCAGTCGATGAGGCAGCCCATGCACCCGTCAAACGATTCTCCGGATATACGCGTTGCGATCGTCACGATGGATCGTCACTTGGCGGGTGCCACTGAGCGGGCCGAACAAGCCCTGAAGCAAGACCTGCCCAACCTGAAGCTCACGCTGCACGCCGCCAGCGACTGGGAGCACAATGCCGAAGCACTGGCCACCTGCCGTGACGATATCGCGCGCGCCGATATCATCGTGGCGTCCATGCTGTTCATGGAGGATCACGTCAATCCGGTGCTAGATGCCCTGCAGGCACGGCGTGATCATTGTGATGCCCTGGTGGCCTGCATGTCGGCGGGCGAGGTCGTGCGTTTGACCCGCATTGGCCGGCTGGACATGAGCGCCAAGCAAGGCGGGCCCATGGCACTGCTCAAGCGCTTGAAGGGCGAGCGCAAGAAAACACAGACCAGCTCCGGCGCCAAGCAGATGGCCATGCTGCGCCGGCTGCCGCGCATACTGCGTTATATCCCCGGCACGGCCCAGGATCTACGGGTTTATTTTCTGACGCTACAGTACTGGCTGGCCAGCTCCGACGAAAACCTGGCCGGCATGGTACGCCTGCTGGTCAATCGCTATGCGGACGGCGAAAGAGAGGGCGTGCGCGGTGCGCTGAAAGCCCGGCCGCCGGTCGATTATCCCGACGACGGGCTCTATCACCCCCGGCTTGCCGAGCGCATCACCGTGGATCGCGCGGCTCTTCCCGCGCCTGCCAACGCCAACGCGACAGAACGGCGCGGTGTCGTGGGCCTGCTGGTCATGCGTTCGTATGTTCTGGCCAACGATACCGGCCACTATGACGCCGTGATCGCCGCACTGGAAGCGCGTGGCTATCAGGTCGTGCCGGCCTTCGCCTCGGGGCTGGATGCCACGGCCACGATTGAAAGTTTCTTCCTGGATGCCGACGGCGCGACCATCGATGCCCTGGTTTCCCTGACCGGCTTTTCGCTGGTGGGCGGGCCGGCCTACAACGACTCGGCCGCCGCCCAGGAATTGCTCGCGCGCCTGGACGTGCCCTACATCGCCGCCCACGCCCTGGAGTTTCAGAGCCTGGAGCAGTGGCAAGCCTCGGATCGCGGCCTGATGCCGGTGGAGGCAACGATCAACGTCGCCATCCCGGAGATCGACGGTGCGACGGGTTCGATCGTGTTTGGCGGGCGTATCGACGGCGAGCGCGAGATGAGTGGCCACCCCGAGCGCATCGAGCGTCTAGCGGCCCGGGTCGATCGGCAGATCAACCTACGTCGCACCCCGCGTGCGTCACGCCGACTGGCGATCACAGTGTTCGGCTTTCCACCCAACGCCGGTAACGTGGGCACGGCCGCATTCTTGTCGGTCTGGGCCTCGATCTATCAAACACTTAAGGCGCTCGTCGACGACGGATATGACGTCGAGCTGCCCGAGTCGGTTGACGCGCTACGCGAGGCCATCGTCGGCGGCAACGCAGAGGCCCACGGCACAACCGCCAACGTACACGCCAGCATTCCGGTCGATGATCATGTGGCCCGCGAGCCCTATCTGGACGCGATCGAGGCGGCCTGGGGCGCGGCTCCGGGCAAGCACAACAGCGACGGCCGGCGTATCCATATCCTGGGTGCGCGTTTTGGCAACGTGTTCATCGGCGTCCAGCCCGCCTTCGGCTACGAAGGCGATCCCATGCGGCTGCTGTTCGAGCATGGCTTTGCGCCCACGCACGCCTTTTCGGCTTATTACCGCTGGCTGCGCGAGGATTTCGCGGCCGACGCGGTGCTGCATTTCGGCACCCACGGCGCACTGGAATTCATGCCGGGCAAGCAGGCCGGGCTGACCGGTGAATGCTGGCCCGACCGGCTGATCGGTGATCTGCCCAACATCTATCTGTACGCGGCCAATAATCCGTCGGAGGGCACGCTGGCCAAACGCCGCTCGGCGGCTACATTGGTCAGTTACATGACGCCGCCGTTGGCCCAGGCCGGGCTTTATCGTGAGTGGCTGGATCTTAAGGAAAGCCTGTCCCGCTGGCGCCAGTGCGGCCCGGACCATGTCGCCGAGGCCGAGCGGCTGGCCGAGGTCATCCAGGCCCAGGCCGCCGGTCTCGATCTTTGCGAGCCCGAGCCGGCCTGGCCCGATGCCAACGACGAAATCGCGCGTCTGAGTCGCCAGGTTGTTGAAGTCGAAGGCGCACTGATTCCCGAAGGGCTGCACGTGCTCGGCGCGCCCGCCGACAGCAAGCGGCAACACGAGCTGTTGCGCGCGGTGGCCGACGCCAACTACGACCTCGCCCTGGACGACGACGCGCTGTCGGCTTTTCTGGCCGACCCCACAGCGCACCGCATCGAGGGCCTCGACGACGAGCAGCACGACAAACTGCGGGCACTGGCGGTGGCGCTAGCTGACAATACGGAAATCAAGAGCCTGCTGGCCGCGCTCGACGGGCGTTTCGTGCGTCCGGTGGCCGGCGGCGATATTTTGCGCAACCCCGCGGTATTACCCACCGGGCGTAATCTGCACGGGTTTGATCCGTTCCGGCTGCCGAGTGCGTTTGCGATCAGCGAGGGCCGGCGTCACGCGGAGCTGTTATTAGAGCGACATCGCGCCGACGGCCACGATTATCCGGCGTCGATCGCCCTGGTTCTCTGGGGTACCGATAATCTGAAGACCGAAGGCGCGCCTATCGGGCAGGCGCTGGCGCTGATGGGCGCCAAACCGCGGCACGATTCCTTTGGCCGCGTGGCCGGCGCCGAGTTGATTCCATTGTCCGAGCTGGGCCGGCCGCGCGTTGACGTCGTGCTCACCCTGTCGGGTATCTTTCGTGATCTGTTGCCGTTGGCCACCCGGATGCTCGCCGAAGCCGCATGGCTGGCGGCAACCGCCGAAGACGAATCGGCCACGGACAATCCGATTCGGGCGCATGCCCTGGCCTACCAGGCCGAACACGACTGCGACCTGGAGACGGCCGCCCTGCGGGTCTTTTCCAACGCCGACGGCGCCTACGGCGCTAACGTAAACCTGTTGCTCGACAGCTCGGCCTGGGGCGACGAAAACGAGCTCGCCGAGACCTATTCCCAACGCAAATGTTTTGCCTACGGCCGCAAGGGAGAGCCGGTGAAACAGCCCGAGCTCTTGGCGGCCGCCCTGTCGCACGTGGAGCTGACCTACCAGAATCTGGAATCGGTCGAGCTCGGCGTGACGACGATCAGCCATTATATGGATACGCTGGGCGGCATCAGCCGCTCGGTGGCACGAGCCCGGGGCGGTCAGCAGCCGACTTGTTATATCGGCGACCAGACCAAGTCGCGTGCCACGGTGCGTACACTGAGAGAGCAGATCACGCTGGAAACGCGCACCCGTATGCTCAACCCCAAGTGGCAGGAAGGGTTGTTGTCCCACGGCTATGAAGGTGTGCGCCAGATCGAGGAACACATCACCAACACCATGGGCTGGTCGGCCACCAACGAGGCTGTAGCTCCATGGGTCTATCAACGTATCAGCGAGACTTATCTGCTCGACGAGACGATGCGCAATCGTCTGGCCGAGCTTAATCCGACCGCGTCGGCGCGTATGGCCAACCGCCTGCTCGAAGCCCAGGAGCGCAACTACTGGGCGCCCGACGACGACATGCTCGATGCGCTTCGAGCCGCCGGCGATGATCTGGAAGACCGGCTTGAAGGCATCCATCCCGAGGCCGCAACGGCATGAGTACGACAAAAACTGTTCCGCTTTCTTCGATCAAGGGCCGCTCTGGCGACAGCAAGGGCGACGGCCAGGGCAGCGTCCAGGTCCAGATGGACCCAAGCGTATCCATCGACGGCGCCAAGGTATTTGCGGTCTACGGCAAGGGCGGCATCGGCAAATCGACCGTCTCGTCCAATCTGTCGGCAGCATTTTCCAAAATGGGCAAGCGTGTGCTGCAGATCGGCTGCGATCCCAAGCACGACTCGACCTTCACGCTGACCCAGTCGCTGGTGCCCACGGTCATCGACGTGCTCGAGTCGGTGGACTTTCACCTGGAAGAACTCGAGCCCGAGGATTTCGTCTACGAAGGCTACAACGGCGTGAAATGCGTCGAGGCCGGCGGCCCACCGGCCGGCACCGGCTGTGGCGGCTACGTGGTAGGCCAGACGGTCAAACTGCTCAAGGAGCACCACCTGCTCGAGGATACCGACGTGGTGATCTTCGACGTGCTGGGCGACGTGGTCTGTGGTGGCTTCGCGGCACCCTTGCAGCACGCCCATCGCGCGCTGTGCGTGACCGCCAACGATTTCGACTCGATCTTCGCCATGAATCGCATCGTGGCGGCCATTCAGGCCAAGGCCAAGGCCAAGGCCAAGAACTACAAGGTGCGCATGGGCGGTGTCATCGCCAACCGTTCGCACGATGTGGATCAGATCCAGCGCTTCAACACCTCGGTGGGCCTGGATATCTTGGCGCATATCCCCGATCTGGACGTGATCCGTCGGTCGCGGCTCAAAAAATGCACGCTGTTCCAGATGGACGACGACAGCCCCGAGGTGGAAGCAGTACGCGCCGAATACATGAAGCTGGCCAACCGCCTCTGGGACGGCACTGACCCGCTCATCGCCGAGCCGATGAAAGACCGCGCGATCTTTGACCTGCTGGGTTTTGATTGATGAGTGACTCGCGCCCCGGCGTCGACAGCTACGAAAACACGCGTAGCCAGCTCGAAAACTACTTCGATCGCACAGCGGTCGATGCCTGGTCGAAACTCACCTCGGATGCGCCCGTCTCGCGTATCCGCGCCACGGTTCGCGCCGGGCGCGAGGCCATCCGCGACACGCTGCTGTCGTGGCTGCCGGCCGATCTATCGGGCGCGCGTCTGCTGGATGCGGGCTGTGGCACCGGGCTACTGGCCGCCGAGGCCGCGCGCCGCGGGGCAGATGTCACGGCGGTCGATCTATCGCCCAACCTCATCCGACTGGCACGCGAGCGGGTGCCGGATTCCGTCGGGCGCGGCACGATCGACTTCCGCGAAGGCGACATGCTCGATCCGGCACTGGGCCGCTTCGATTACGTGGTGGCCATGGACTCGATCATTCACTACAACGCTTGGGACATACGCGACATGCTTGCGGCCATGACCGAGCGGGCCGAGCATGCTGTTTTAGCCACCTATGCGCCGCGCACGCCGCTTTTGACTCTCATGCATGCCGCAGGCCGCCTGTTCCCGCGCAGCGACCGAGCGCCGTTGATTAAGCCCATCAGCCAGCGCCGCATCAAGCGTCTGCTGTCCGACGAGCCGCGCATGGCCGACTGGCAGACCGCCCGCAGCCAACGGGTCGCCACACGTTTCTACATCTCCCAGGCGCTGGAGATCGTGCGATGAAAAAACGCGCGGCCAACCTGACCGAGGCGATCAACACGATCGGGCCGCGCTATCTGCCGTTTGCCGACGCCGCGACCCAGGCCCTGCCGCTGGCGCGCTTGCTGCGCCTGTCGTTGTTCCAGATGACCGTGGGCATGGCCGTGGTGCTGCTCAACGGCACCCTCAACCGCGTGATGATCGTGGAACTCGGCGTGCCGGCCTGGCTGGTCGCCACGATGGTGGCACTGCCTTTATTGTTCGCCCCCGCCCGGGCGCTGATCGGGCACCGCTCGGACAACCATCGCTCGGCACTGGGCTGGCGGCGTGTGCCGTATATCTGGTTCGGCACCCTGGCCCAGTTCGGCGGCCTGGCTATCATGCCGTTCGCACTGATCGTGTTGTCTGGCCAGACCAACGCGCCCGACTGGATGGGCCCGGCGGCCGCCGCGATAGCTTTTTTGATCACCGGCGCCGGACTCCATACCGTCCAGACTGCAGGTCTGGCCCTAGCCACTGACCTCGCGCCCCGCGAGGCTCGACCGCGGGCAGTGGCGCTGCTCTATGTGATGCTGCTCGTCGGTATGTTGATTGCCGCACTGCTGTTCGGCGCGCTGCTGGCCGACTTCTCGGCGCTGCGGCTGATACGCGTGGTACAGGGGGCAGCGTTCGTGACAATCGCGCTGAACCTCGTTGCGCTCTGGAAGCAGGAGCCGCGGCGCGCCGGCCGCGCCGAGGCACAAGACGAGACCCGATTCGCGGCAAGCTTTCTCGGCTATGCTCGCACACCGGGCACAACGCGTTTTCTGATGGCCGTCGGGCTCGGCACGCTCGGCTTTTCGATGCAGGACATACTGCTGGAGCCTTACGGCGGCCAGATTCTGAACATGTCGGTGAGTGCCACGACCGAGCTGACCGCGATTCTGGCCGCCGGCACCCTGGCCGCGCTTGCGCTTTCGGCGCGCCTGCTGTCACGCACCATGAATCCCTGTCGGCTGGCCGGCTACGGCGCGCTTATCGGCGCCTGTGCGTTTACGATGATCATTCTGGCCGCCCCTATTGGCTCGGGGCTGATCTTCCGCATCGGCACCGCCGGTATCGGATTCGGCGGCGGCCTGTTCGCAGTCGGCACCCTCATGGCCGCGATGAATCGCGCAGGCGAGGCCGATAACGGCCTGGCACTGGGCGCCTGGGGGCCGTCCAGGCCACCGCGGCCGGTGGCGGCCTGGCCTTGGGCGGCATCCTTCGCGACCTTTGTGCGGGTTGGGCCAGCCGCGGATTGTTAGGCCCGGCGCTCACCGGGCCAGCAACCGGCTACGGAATGGTCTATTGTTTAGAAATCGCCCTGCTGTTCGTCACGCTTGCCGTGATCGGGCCGCTGGCAAGCTACCGGGACGGCCGAACCCCGGACACGGCCAAATCCTTCGGTATCGCGGATTTTCCGGGTTGATCACAGCGAGGTATTTCCCATGCCGACCGGCTATCTGACAACAGAAATCGATATCGCCCAGGTGGTGCTCTACGTATTTTGGATCTTCTTCTTTGGGTTGATCCTCCACCTGCTGCGAGAGAACAAACGCGAAGGCTATCCGCTGGACTCGGATCGCTCGCACCGCGCGCCCCGCGTAAAAGTCGTCGGCTTTCCGGACATGCCGCCGCCCAAGCGCTGGTCGATGCCCCACGGCGAAGCCGATCTCATCGCCCCACGTGTCTCGCTGGTCGAGCCGGATATTCAAGGCGTGATCAACGCCGATCGACCGCTGACAGGCTATCCGCTACAGCCGATGGGCCGTGCGATGGGCTTGCCGCTCGGGCCGGGCAGTTATGCCCTACGACGCGATATTCCGGATCTGACGATCCACGGCGATCCGAAGATCGGCCCGATGCGCGTGCTGGGTGGCTATCAGATCATGGCCGGCGACCCAACGCCGATCGGCATGCCCGTCGTAGCCGCCGACGGACGCACCGCCGGTATCGTGGAGGACGTCTGGGTCGACCGGGCAGAGCCGCGCATCCTGTATTTCGAAGTGGCGCTCGATCCGGCCGTTGCCGAACTGGCCGGGCATGACACGCGCCCCGGCGCCCCGCCGGCCGCACGTGCGGCCAACGTGTTGCTGCCCGCGGGCTTTGCCAAGGTGCAAGCACGCCATCATCGGATCAAGGTGGTTTCGGTAATCGCCGACGACTTCGCCTACGTGCCGGTCACGGCCAAGATTGACGCGATCACCCGCCGGGAAGAAGACGCGATCATGGGGTACTTCGGCGGCGGTTATTTCTATTCCTCGGGCCGGACGATCTGACATGAGCCACGACGAGTACGCCACCGAGCCGGTGCCGGGCCTGCCGGACAACCTGCCCGACGGCGAACACTTGATCTGGCAGGGCCAACCGACATGGCGCGCGCTCGTAGTGCGCGCGCCATGTCCGAAAGCTCGTGATCTATTTCGTCGCCCTGTGGGCGGCTTTTGCGCTTTACTACGCCTACCAAGACCAGTACGCGATGATCGCAACGGTCGCCCTCCGGTTGGCTATTCCGCTGGTTCTGGGCGTTGCCGTGCTCTGCGGCCTGGCCGCGCTCTACGCCCGTATGACGATCTATACGATCACCAACCGGCGCGTGGTCATCCGCTCGGGGGTGGCCTTGCCGATCTCGGTCAACGTGCCCTTCGCCCAAGTGCTCTCGGCGGGCTCTTTCCATCACGGCGACGAGACGAGTGACATCGCGCTGGAGGTGGCTGCTGACCAGAACGCCAGCTATGTCGTGTTGTGGCCCAACGTCCGCCCTCGCCATTTCCGCCGTCCGCAGCCGATGATGCGAGGCGTGGCCGACGGGCGCCGGGCGGCCGATCTGTTGTCTGGCGTGCTTCAGGAATTCGTGGCCGCTGACGACGACGACGCGCTGCCGCGTATCGATGTGGCACCGACCGACGCTCGCGCACAGCAGCGCGCGAGCGCATAACGTACGTGGCGCCCCCCGGCTATAAAGACAGTTTTCCCCGCGGCGCGCTGATTGGCGCAGCGATTCTGCTGGGCTCGACCCTGCTGTTCGTCGCTTATATGCGCCTAAGCGACACGCCGCCGGCCGCCCAGATTGAAGTCGCCGGCGACGTCGCTACCTCGCGCGCTTTAAAGTTTGCCGACGATGCCCAGGGCAATGTCATCGTTTATCATGCGGTGAACGATAGTGCAGATACCCCGATCGCTATTTTGCCGCCGGGGTCCAACGGTTTTTTGCGTTCGGTTATGCGCGGCCTGGTCCAGGCGCGACGCTTTGACGATATCGGCCGCGCGACGCCGTTCACGCTGGCTCGCCTGACCGACGGACGCCTGGTGCTCATCGATCCGACGACCGATCGGCGTATCGATCTGCGGGCGTTTGGTCAAACCAACGAAAACGCCTTTGCGCGCCTGCTTAAGGCGCCGCCGCTGGATGAAGAACAGCGTGCGACATTGGCACAACACAGCCACAAGAGCCCCTGATGAGGACATTGACCTGGTTCGACCGTCTGCTTGGCCGCGACATGTTCGAGGTGGACTGTACGGTCGTTGTCGAAAACACGTTCGATTTCCTACACAGCAACGTGGAGCTGCACGGCGTGGTACCGGAGTGCGGCGATGCCGTTCAAGTCATCGACCCACCGACCCAGGTGGCCTACGGTGAAACGGTATGCTGCGAGCGCCGAGCACAGGTGCTGCGGGGCGGACCGTGGGATGCGTTCTGGGGCCGCGTGTCGGCGGCCGCCGAATTTCCCGAACTGTTCGACTTGAGCTTCACCGAGCGGAGAAAACTATGAGCCCGACCCAGCCCGCACACGATACGGCGCCGCGCTCGGCCACGACGGACAAGGCGCGCGAAGATACCGTTCTATCGCCGCATTTCTACACCACCGACTTCGCCGCACTCGATGCCATGGACATGTCCAGCGTGCGCGAGGAATGGAACGGCTTGATCGAAGAGCTGCGCGCCGACGAAAACAAAGGCCATTTCGTTCGCGAGCACGACTTCAAGGGCGCGATCGAGGCCATGGACCCAGCCCTGCAGAAAGAGTTCATCGACTTCGTCGTGAGCTCGGTGACGGCCGAGTTTTCCGGCTGCGTGCTTTACGCAGAAATCAAAAAACGCGTCACCAATCCCGACATCAAAGAGCTGTTCTCGCACATGACGCGAGATGAGGCCCGACACGCCGGTTTTTTGAACGACACGCTCAAAGATTTCGACATGGGCGTGGATTTGGGCTTTCTCACTAAATCCAAGAAATATAAATACTTCAAGCCGAAGTTCGTTTTCTACGCCACTTATTTATCCGAAAAGATTGGCTACGCCCGCTATATCAGCATCTTTCGCAAGCTCGAGGCTCATCCCGAGCTGCGGTTTCATCCGCTGTTCAGCTGGTTCGAGCGCTGGTGTCAGGATGAATTCCGCCACGGCGAGGCGTTCGCCCTGCTGATGCGTTCTAATCCCAAACTTCTGGCCGGTCGTAACAAGCTCTGGGTACGCTTCTTTCAGCTGGCCGTGTTTGCCACCATGTATGTGCGCGATCACAGCCGCCCGGCGTTTCACGCAGCGCTCGATGTCGATCCGACCGAATACGATATGCAGGTCTTTCGGATCACCAGCGAAATCTCACAGCAGGTGTTTCCGGTGACGCTGGATCTGGACCATCCGAAATTCCAGCCCAATCTGGATCGGCTGAGGCGTATCGCCCACGGCATCGAGGCGGCCAAGCAGCGCGGCGGCCTGGTCGGCAAGACCAAGCAGATCGGTCTGTCGATGGGGGCTGCGGCGGTCTTTGCCCGGCTGTACCTGTTGCCGGTCAAACAGCACGAACCGCCGGCGCGCGTCCGTCTGGCACCCACCTGGTAGCCGCCCGTGCTGGCCGTGGGACTACCCGTCGCGTTTGCGATCTTCATCTGGTGGTTTACCACGGGCGGCTTGTTTCTATTGAACACGGGCAATCGCACGACGCGCCGCTGGTCGCTGGTCGCTGGTCGCTGGTCGCTGGTCGGGGTTAGTGTGGTAGCGGCTCTATCGTTTTTGGGCATCCTCGTAACGCGTGACGATCAGAGCGTGAGTGCCGCGTATATCGCGTTTTCCTGCGGGCTATTGATCTGGGGTTGGCAGACGCTCACCTATTACACGGGTACGATCACCGGGCCGCGCGACCGTGCCTGTCCGCCGCAAGCCACAGGCTGGCGACGCTTCGGCTATGGCCTAGCGGCCAGCCTCTGGCACGAGCTCGCCGCCGTAGCCGGCGCGGTGGCTATTGCTTGGATCTGCATCGGTCACGACAACATGGTCGCTCTCTGGACTTATTTAGTGCTCTGGTCGATGCACGTGAGCGCTAAAATCAATTTGTTCCTGGGCGTTCGCAACACCGGCGATACGTTTCTGCCAACCCGTCTGGCTTATCTGACCAGTTTTTTCAAGAAACGACGGATGAACGCGCTGTTTCCGATTTCGGTCACAGCCGGTACCGCCATCGTTGTCTTGAGTCTTGATACCGCACTGGCGCTAGAAGCCAGCCAGTTTACCCTCACCGCTGGCCTGCTGGTGGGTACCCTGGCAGCGCTGGCCGTACTCGAGCATCTGTGCCTGTTTCTGCCTATCCCCGCTGATTGGCTGTGGCGCTGGACGCAGACACCGACCGGTGTGGCCCCGCCCGGTCCCACCGCACCCGGCCGAGCACGATCCGATGAGAACGGCGCCGGAGCACACAATCCGGCGCGCTCTTCGTGACATGTTTTGACGACGCAGTTCGGCCCTCGGCCGAAAGGGCTGTACCTGAAATGGATATTGCATGAAAGAAACGTTCGATCTGCAGCCTGCGCTGTCGGCCACGCGCGAGGAGATCGCGGGTTCGGTCGGGCCGATCAGTTTTTATTATGCCGCGCCGGACGACCCAGAGGACGCGGCCCGGCGCCCGCTGTTATTGATCCATAGCGTGAATGCTGCCGCGTCCGCTTACGAAGTCAAACCGCTATTCGATCACTACCGGCATCGGCGTCCGGTTGCCGCGATCGATTTACCCGGCTATGGGTTCTCGGCGCGCCCGGCACAGAAATACACCCCGCGGGTGATGACGGATGCGATCCATCAGCTGGCCATGCGCTTGGTGGCCGACCATGACAATCAACCGATAGACATGGTCGCACTGTCGCTATCGGCGGAGTTCGCGGCTCGTGCCGCCAACGAGTGGCCCCAGGCTTTTGCGACTCTGGGTTTTATCAGCCCGACGGGCTTTTCGGGCGACAAGGTACAACGGGGCGCGCCGGGCTCGACGCGCGGTATTTCCTGGCTATACAAGGGGCTGACCGCTTCGAAAACGCTTGGCCAGGGCACTTTCGACGCCCTGACGTCGAAGCGATCCATTCGTTACTTCTTGGCCAAGACGTGGGGATCAAAGCAGATCGACGAAGGCGCATTCGAATACGCCTATGCAACGGCACATCAGCCCGGCGCGCGTTTTGCGCCGTTCTCTTTCCTATCGGGCTTTTTATTTAGCGCCGACATCACCGATGTCTATGGCATGGTCACGCAGCCGGTGTGGATGGCCCACGGCGACCGCGGCGACTTCACCGACTATCGCCGCAAGATTTATTACGGCCACAAGCCCAATTGGCAAATCGATGCGTTCCCGACCGGCGCCTTGCCGCATTTCGAATGTCGTGACCGCATCACCTCGGCCTACGATCAATTTTTGGACGTCGCGCGTAGCGGCGGATTCGTCTGACATTTGCCGTCTAGGGAAGCTCTGCACAACCTGTCGCGGTCGCGCCGGGTGCTTTGCGCGTGGCTGGCAAGGAAGGGCGCGCGTAGCGTGCTTGTCGCACGCCAGCGTGCCTTGACGAAGACCAGGCGCGCGCAAAGCCCCGGCCCCGCAAGGGGTTCGGCCTCAAATGCGCCGCTACAGCGTTGCCGAGCTGGGCCTGCCAATAAGGCAGGCGCTGCGCTCGGACGCCTCGTATCGACGCATTTGACCTTGAAAATCTTTCCATGGCGAACGCGAGCCGCGAGAGGTTATGCAGAGCTTCCCTAGCGCACGTTCGGTGAGGGTCATCTAATCACACCGGCGGTGGTGAGCTCGAGGCCAACCGTTCGCGTGATGCCCACAACACTTTATATTGACGCCGCGCCGGATGCGGGTCCGGGACAAGAAAAAGCCGGGCGACATCGCACGTCGCCCGGCTTTTTTGTCTTGCTCGGTCGCGATCAGCCGGGACTGGGCTGCTTTCGTTCGGTGCTGGCCCTGGGGTCGTCCCCATAGAGCCATTCACCTTTCACGCCGGGGATTTGCCGGACTTTATCTTGGGCGTCACCCGGCAACGGCGCGCCGGCCGGAACCGCCTGGCCGTTGCCACCGCTGTTGTTGGGGACCGCAAGCTCTGGATAGTCGGCGATGACCTTCTGCCCGTACAGCGGTTTGTAAACGCCCTGGTGACAGGTCTGGCAGTTGATACCAAAGGGCTTGCCGTCCGGGCCCTTGCGATTGGCCGGGAAGACGTCGGCCAGTGAGTTCATATACGTCGTATTGAGCTCGCGCAGCATATGGATGCCGTACCACGCTCGAATCTTGTTCGGCCGGCTCTGACCGTCCCAGGACGAAAACGCCCGTGAGTTGTGGCAGTAAGAGCAGTTCACGCCAAGCGCGTTGGACATATGAATCATCACGCCAAAAACACGTTCGGTATCTTTGACGTTCTTGTCGTTGCCGTTCGGCATCGCGTAGTGGCCTTGCACGTTGATAGGCCAGCTCTCTTCATAAAAGGAGTTGTACACATCAGACGGCAGCGATGAGTAACCGTTGTAGCTGTTTGGCATGAACTCGGCCGTACTGCCTTCGTTCGTCACACCGGCCACCTTGTCGGCCCAGACCGCATCGGGAACGTGCTTGCCGCGGTGACAGGTCCAACACGTCACGCCGACACCGTCGACGTGTGAGTCCCATTTGGTGTTGATCTGTCGCGTCATCTGCAACATGCGACGCGCGACTTTCTTGGTGTAGAGCTCATCCGAAGCATAGTTGCCGTTGGCATGGCAATAGCTACACCCCTGGTCCGGCGCAATGGCGTTGGACATGCCCTGCATCTGCCGGATGAACTGGCCGACGCTGAGGTTGCCCAGCACCTGTACGTTTTCCCAAACCTCGGAGGCTTTCGGGCCACCGGTATCCGCAGCCGGCGGTGCATTCTGGAACTGGGTGTTCGACAGGTTCTTGTCGACTTCGCGCGGGTTGTAGACCAGCGACTGGCCGCCCCCGCGATAGCCGGTTTGTACGCTCTTGATCGGCGGCCGGTCCCAGCCGGCGGTGAACAGCATGAAACAGGTCAACAACACGACCACGATACCGCCGCCCAGCACCGCCAGGCGCAGCATGCCGATCATGCGCAGCATCGACACCATCTGCGTGACGACGCTGCGGGCCAAATTGAACAATCGTCGGATCATGACCCACCGCCTTGTGTCATCGGCACTGTCGGCACAGTTTCGCTACCCGGCGGCGGCGTGACGAGGCCGTGATGCATTCCCCAGAGATACCAGTTATCGACCACGGTGCCCGATAACAGAATTCCGATACCGCCCGTCAGCGACGTCAGCAGCGCAAACCACCAGGCCCAGCGGTGGATGGACTCCATCGTGGCGTTGAAGCCCATCGTCCAGCGCCAGAATAAAGCTGCTCGCTCGGCTGCGGTGCCACGATCAACCGACTGCTCGATTTCTCGCTCACCGCCATAGCGCGCGACGGCCACGATCGTGCCACCGTGCATGGCAAACAGCAGTACCGAGCCGTAGAGGAAAACGATCGAGAGCATGTGGAACGGGTTATAGAACAGGTTCCCGTAGCGCAGCGAGAATGCCGCGGTCCAGTCCAGATGCGGAAATATGCCGAAGGGCACCGCTTCCGACCACGAGCCCATCATGATCGGGCGGATAAAGCCCAGCACCAGATACAGCCAAATCGCCGCCGCGAATGCCCAGGCGACATGCGTGCCCATACCTAGAGCGATTGCGCGCCGATAGACTCTTACCCACCACATGAGAATCGACACGGTGAGAAAGAAGCCGGCGATTAGCCACCAGCCGCCCTGATCCAGCGGCGGGAGCGACAGCCCGTAACTCGCCGGCGGTGGATCCAGCGACAGCCAGGGCAACAGGCGGATGAACTGGATCGGATCCCAGTCCACGGAGGCCCACATGTTCAGACCGATGATTTCGAACGCGATCAGCCCGAACAGAAACGAGGCACACCCCTACCAACCCAGATAGAGCGGGCCGATCTGGGCATCGCCAATCTTGCCCGCCAGGCGCGAATGGATCGTTTTCTGCGGGCGCGACATGTTGCCGTCGCGGCCCAGATCGACGCCCGGATCGGTCGGCGCATCGACGACGACGCGCGTGAACAGATGTTGATATTCAGCCACGGTCGTCCCCTAGTTCCAGATCGGCAGCTGCAGCCACCAGTTCCACCAGGCCGGCCAGCCCTGGTTCCAGAACGGCCCGCTAATGATGATGCATACCGCGCTGAAAAAGCCGGCGGCCAACGCTAGCGCCAGACCCAGGCGATGAATGCCCAGCTCGCCTACCGAATAACCCATTAGATCGCGAAAGAATGAGTTTTCGTGCTCGGTCACCCGCAACGTCTGTCCTTTCTGCGGATTGATTGCGGCCAGCACCGCGCCGCCGTGCATAGCCAGCATGAACGTGGTGGTGAAGAAGAACGTCACCGCCAGCATATGGGCCGGGTTGTAATGGAAATGGAGGTACTGGTAACCGGTGTTAGACACCCAATCGAGATGGCTCATGATGCCGTAGGGAAAGCCGTATCCCCAGGCGCCCATCAGCACCGGGCGAATGACCACCAGGCTGACGTAGGCAAAGATCGCCGTGCCGAACGCAAAAGGCACGTGATAGCCCATGCCCAGCTTTCGACAAATCTCTATCTCGCGCAGCATCCAAGACAGGAAAGCACCGATGGCACAGACCGTGATGATCTGCCACAACCCGCCCTCACGCAGCGGCGCAAGCGCGAGCCCGTAAGAGATATCCGGCGGTGCAATGCTGATCTGCCAGATATTCCAGGTCGGGCCGATCGCGGCCCCGTAGAGAATGAGCGCCGTGCCCAGTACCGAGAAAAAGACCGTCGTGACGCCGAAGAAACCGCAGTAAAAAGGCCCGACCCAAAAGTCGAACAGATCCCCGCCGATCAGCGTACCGCCGCGGACGCGGTATTTTCTTTCGAAACTGAGCATGGACATGGCTCATGTCTCCCCGATTACGGACCACAGGCGATCCGACCCAGTTGACTCTGGACCGTGGCGGGCGCCGCCCCATGGGCCCGCCCGCCACGATCGATGTTTCGTCAGCTGTCTTGCGACGGCATCGGCGAAACGTTCTGCGGCACCGGCTTGTTCTGTGCCTGCGGCCCCTGCAGATAGTTGTACCGATCGGTGCTCAGCAGAATGAAATGGATGAGCAGCGCCAGCGTGAACAAGAACGTGAACAGCCCGAGCAGCACACGACGCGGATCAAAGATTAGCCAGACTCGCCACATGGTGATGCTCCTAAACGATGCTGTGATAGAGCGAGGATGTCGCCGACTTCATGACTTCAACCGAAGCCTGGGCGTCGCTGGGCGTCAGAAGCCAAGGGCGCCACTGCCAGACCAGAATATGCGCGATCATCGCGATGACGACGAAGATGAGAAAACTCACCACGAATATCTTGTGAAACTCTTTCGCCTCGGCCTCGCTTAGGCCCGAGAGCGAGCGATGCTCTTCCTTGTCCATTGAAGATCTCCCACTAAGGCCCGCAGGCCGTTACCGCGTGAACCACCCGCGGCGAGCTGCCGAAACGTCGTGTTTCGGAAATCACTGCTGGGCAGTGAAACCGGATACGCTTAAAACCCCATAAGCGCATAAGAAGCGATGATGTTGGCCTCGGTGCGGGCATGTTTGAGCATCGAAGGCTTTTTCGGCCCCCGCATGCTTCGGCCCATACGTGCCAGTCGGACCAACGGCATACACAGTAGGCAGGTCGTCAGCGCCGTCATGTAGATCACGCGAAAGTCGCGTCGATAGGTCTGCTCTCGTGAGAGCCGGTCCATCGCCCTGGGCTGTGCTGAGCTGCTTTGTGACATGACATCCCTCCTTGTTCGGTTGACGCGTGGACGACACCGTTTAAAGCGTTTGCCACCGTCGCGTCATTGCCTTCCCCCTATACATACCGCATGAAAACGGCTACGCCGCTAGATGCCGACGAGCGGTTTCAACATGGGCGGCATCAACTTCATCGGCCTGGGCGCGTTCGGCTTCGATCTCGGCCCGATCGCGCAGGCGTTTGGCCGCCGAAATACGCACGAGTACCGGCTGCGTCTCGACCCATTCGGCCAGCGCGCTCTGCGCGGCCGCGCGCCACGGCATGGTTTCGCCGCGCCCGAGCGCCCTGGCCGGGGTGGCATCCACGGCGTCCATATCGGCAGCTAGCGGCAAGATATGGAACAACGCATCGAAAAGCGCGTTACACACTTCTTGTACGAGATAGACCGCGCCGGCATAGCCCATGAACGGCGTCCCGGTGGCGCGCCGGATGGCCGCGCCCGGGAACGAGGCCGGGATGTAGATGGCCCGAATACCGTGCTCGGCCATGTACATGCGCTCGTTATAGCTGCCAAAGACGACGAGCGGGCCCTTGTCGCGAATCGCCTCGCCGACCGCCTCGTTATCTGGTTTGACGCCGGCGCGGCGCGCAAACGCAAAGACACAGGGCAGACCCATCTCTTCTTCTAGGAAGTGCCGGATACCGCGGGCATACGTCTCGTTGGCGTGAATACCGAAGCTTGCCGTGCCGAAAAAGTCTTGCGTGACCGAGCGCCACAGATCCCACAGTGGTTTGAGCGTGGTGTGTTTTTCACGCTGGATAAACGGCTCGGGGTCGAGGCCCAGCTGGGCCCCCAGCGCGCGCAGAAACTTGGTCGTACTTTCCATGCCGATCGGCGCCTGCAGAAACGGCACTTCCAGCGTTTCACACAGCCCGCGGCCGAACTCTCGGTACAAGCACACGTTGGCCTCGGCCTGACCGAGTTGGGCGATGTCGGCCAGGTGCTCGCCCATGGGGAAGATCATGTTGACCGACGCACCGATGCCTTCGATCAGCCGCTTGGTCTCGGCGATGTCCGAGGCCGAATTGAACATGCCATAGATGGCGCCGATAACGTTGACCCGGGGCCTCTCGCCCTCGTCGCGGGCTTTGCGACGCACGCGCTTGGGACCGAACTCGCTCCATAACCAGGTCAGTGCCCGATCGGCGCTCTGCCACTGGTCTTCATCGATGGTGCGTGGCAGGAATCGTTTCAGGCCGGTGCCCTCGGGCGTCACTCCGCCGCCGATCATCTCGGCGATAGAGCCGGTGACCACGACCGAAGGCAGATCCGGGTCCAATGTTTCATGGGCCCGGCGCATAGCACCTTCGGTGCCTTTTTCGCCGAGCTCATCCTCGGACAGACCGGTAACCACGATGGGCAACTCGTGCGGCGGCAGGCCGTCGGTGTAGTGCAGCACCGAGGTGACCGGCAGATTCTCACAGCCGACCGGGCCGTCAATGACCACTTGTAGCCCTTTGATGGCGGTGAATACGTACACCGAGCCCCAGTAACCACCCGCGCGGTCGTGATCCAGTACGAGCATTAACCCAGGTCCTGTGTCGTGCCGGCCGCGGCTCGTTCGCGCAGCTTGTCCAGTTTGCGGCGCTGTTTCTTGCGAAACGCGGGGCGATCTTCGGGCACCTGTTGCCAGATGCCGGCGGCATAGCCTTCGCCCACCCCGTCGAAGAATTCACGCATAGCGTCGAAGCGGGCCTTGTTGTCGATCGCGTTGTTGATCACGCTGGCCAGCGAGCCGGCACCGGCGGCCCCCATCAGCGGACGCGCGGATATCAGGTTGGTGAAATACAGCCCCGGTATCGCCAGTTCCTTGGCTTTTTGCACCACCGGTGTGGTGCCGATGGCCAGATCGGGGCCGAACTCGTCGATCGCCTGTACGTCGGATTCCAGCGATGCGCGATAGACCACGCGCACGCCGCGCGCTTCCAGCCAGAGCCGGTCCGGCTCGGACCACGGTGTCTTTGGACACGCCGTGCCGACATAGCACACCGTTGCGCCCGATTCGACCAGCAGCCGGGCCACCAGTAGCTCCGAGCCTTCATAACCGGACATGACGATACGCCCGGTAATCGGTGCCGCGGCCAGCGCGTCTGCGATCTTGGGTAGACAAGCCGCCTTGGCCGCCTCGATACGGTCTTCGGCGATGCCACAAGCCGCCCCGATTGCCTCGAGCCAGGCTTTGGTGCCGTGATAACCCACCGGCGCGCTACCCACGATCGGACGCCCGGCAGTCTGGAATTCACGCACGCTGGCCTCGTAGTGCGGATGAATCGCCGCCACGGCCTGACCGTCTAGCGCCGCATAGAGCTCGCGCCATTCGCGCGTCGGCACGGCCGGGCCGGCCGCCAGGCCCATCGGCTCCAGCAGGCTATCGATGGTCATGGGGTCGGCCGGGAACATTTCGCCCAGCAGCGTGATGGTTGGGCGGGTCGCGCGTCCGCCGCGCGGCTGGGCCACCGGCCCCCTGTTCGGCTTCGCCGCGGGCAAATCCCAGCATCGCACCGGCCAGTACGTCCTTGGCCTCGGCGTGGGTCGGCACACCAAATCCGGGGACATCGATACCGATGATGCGAACGCCCTCGATCGAATCAGGCAACAGCCGTAGTGGTACGCCCGAGGCCGTGGGTACGCAGAGGTTGATCACCACGATGGCGTCGTATTTGTCGGGATCAGCCAGCGCGAACACCGACTCGCGAATATCCTCGAACAACTTGCCGGTGACCAGCGTTTCCGAATCGAACGGCACGTAGCCAACCGAGCGCCGAGCGCCGTAAAAATGCGAGGTGAACGTCAGGCCGTAGACACAGCAGGCACTTCCGCTGAGCACCGTGGCGGTGCGTCGCATGCGCAGACCCACACGCAGCGAGCCAAACGCCGGGCACATACCCTGCGGCTGATCGTGCGGGCCCATCGGATAGTCTTGGGCGTAGCGATCCAGCGTGTCGCTGTTGCCGGCGGCCCGCGCGGCCTCGGTCAGCGTTTGCCGGCCGCCGTGACAAGCCGCGCCTTCCGCCGGCTGGCTGACGTCTTTGATCGGAATGGTGCGGCGCGGCTGCCCGGCTGTCTCCTGCGGCCGGGCCTCGGCGGCCGAGGGTGCCGCGGCGTTGTCGAGGCGGGTGGCGGCGGTATCGTCGTAGGCGATTTCGGCGCCGGCGTAACGGGTCGGCTCGGACATCGCACTCATACCTCGTCGTAAACGACTTCCAGCGACGGCTTCTCGACCTTGTTTACACCGCACATATCGGCCTGGGTGGCCGGTTCGAGCACCACATTGCGCCCGACTTCATCTCCCTTGAACAGACCCAGCAGATCTTCGTGATCCAGCGGCTTGGGCAACACCGGCGGTGCGATCGCGACGTTCTCGCCCAGCTGCTCGAACATCGAGGCCCAATCACCGCCGGGGTAACCGATGATCTCGTAGTTGGCGCTCTTGGCACGGATATCGTCGTTGGCCGGGATCGAGGCCAGCAACGGGATCCCCACCTGCTCGGCAAAGGCCGCGGCTTCGCCGGTGCCATCGTCTTTGTTGACCACCATGCCGGCTACGCCGACGTTGCCACCCAGCTTGCGGAAATATTCCACGGCCGAGCACACGTTGTTGGCCACGTACAGCGACTGCAGGTCGTTGGAGCCCACCACGATGACCTTCTGGCACATGTCACGCGCAATCGGCAGGCCGAAACCGCCGCAGACCACGTCGCCCAGGAAGTCCAACAGGACATAGTCGAAGTCCCAGTCGTGAAAACCCAGCTTCTCCAGGGTCTCGAAGCCGTGGATGATGCCGCGTCCGCCACAGCCGCGGCCCACGTCCGGACCGCCGAGCTCCATGGCATAGACGCCATCACGCTTAAAGCAGACATCGCTGATCGAAATCTCTTCGCCGGCGGCTTTCTTGGCCGACGACGTCGCGATGATGGGCGGACAGGCCCGGCCGCCGAACAGTAGCGACGTGGTGTCGGACTTGGGGTCACAGCCGATCAGCAGCACTTTCTTGCCCTGCTGGGCCATCATGTACGACAGGTTGGCCAGCGTGAAACTCTTGCCGATCCCGCCCTTGCCGTAGATAGCAATGACTTGGGTTTCCTTGGTGGCCGGCTCGCTGCTGGGCGCATCGGGTTCTTGCTGGGCCTCGTCGCGCAGGGCGCGCTTGAGCTGATCGACAGAAAACGAGGCCGTGGGGGTCTGGCTCGGGGTGGTCATGGTTCGACTCTTCAGTCCAGAAGCGTCTTGATGGATTCGGCATCGCCGAACGCCGTGTCGTAGGCCGTAGCGGCCTCGCCGGCGCGGTAGCGATGCGAGATGAGACCGTCCAGGGATAACCGGCCGGTCGATAAAAGCTGTAACACGACAGACAGATCGGCGGCCTGCCATTCTGCAGCGATACGAAAACGCGCCTCTCGCATGAACGCCGGCGCAAACCCAAACGACGGCCGGTCTGCATAAAAACCGGCCAGGACGATTTCACCCTGGCGCGCAAGACGGCCGATTAACGTATCCAGCAGATCGGCGTTGCCGCTTGCGTCGACGATACACCGATAATCCTGGCGCGTATCGTCTTCGGCGCGACAGACCGTGTAGCCGGTCGCGCCGGCGGTGCGTCGTGGCTCGTTCTCCCAGACGGTCGGCGAGTCGCCGTCCAACGCCAGCACAAGACGGGCCAGCAGGCGGCCCAGCGCACCATGGCCAACTATCAGCTCGGGCAACACCGCAGGCGCGCCGTGACCGTTCGGAAACAGTGCATGGCAGGCAGTTGCCGCGAGCGCCAATAACACGCCCTGCTCGGCCAGCTCGTCGGCAATGGCTGTAGCCCGCACGCTGGGCACCACAAGGCGCTGGGCGTTGGCGCCGAATAAGCCACGCGCATCGGCGAAACAGCTCGCGCCGGGCACGAATACGCGCTCGCCGATGCGATCGCGCGCGTTGATCCCGGCATCGACAATCCGGCCCGTGGATTCATAACCCGGCACCAGGGGATAGCCCATACCCGGAAAACTCGGCATGCGGCCTTCAAAGAGCAGGCGCTCGGTGCCCGTGCTGATGCCGCTGTAATCCACCGCCACGACCACGTCGTCTTGCTCAGGCGCTATCAAATCCAGCGTGGCCAGTGCCAGCGAACCGGGCTGTTTGATAACGACTGCGCGACTCTTCACGACCCCTGCCCTCGCATCAAACTGATGCGTACCCCCTGCAAGCGCTTCATCTATATAGCGCTTTATCGAAGTTACACCGCCCCGTCATCAAGTCAATCACCGTCTGTCGCGGTCGCACGGTGGGCCAAGATAACCCGCGCCAATAAAGGATTGGGAGTGCCCAGCAGGCGGGCATCGACAAAACCCGCAGCGCGGATCATGGCGCAAAGCGTGGCCGGCGTGCGCGCCGTACCTTGGCCCATCGCCCAAAGATACATCCCGAAATACGCGGCACCGATCGGCCGCGCGCCGGGCGTATCGGCCATAGGCTCGGCCACGATCAGCCGCCCGCCGGGCACGAGTGTGGCCAAGGCTTTGGCCAGCAGCGCCGCCACTGCCGCGTCATCGTGGTCGTGAAGGATTCGCACGAAACTCACCGCATCGATATCGCGGCCCGCAGCGTCGGCCCACGCGGTGCGAAACATGTCTCCGCCGTGGCAGGCGATGCGTCGTTCCGGCAGGCTTATGGCCAGACGTCGCCCGGCGGCCTCGGCAACGCTCGGCAGATCCAGCAAGCTGAGCGTCAATGCGGGGTAGCGCCCGGCGACGTGTTCGGAAAACACGCCTGCTCCGCCGCCGATATCCAGCAGATGTCGAGCCCCGGACAAGTCACAGGCCGCCAGCACCTGGTCTGCAATCATGGCCTGTGAATCCGCCATCAAGGTGGTGTAGGCGCCCGTCGCCTCGGCGCTCAAATCCGGCGGACCGTTTACGTTGGCATAGGCCCAGTAACGGCGAAGCGCGGTCGGCGCGCTGCGATCGGCCAATAACGCGACCGGGTCGGCCAGGTCCCGATAGAGCGCATCATGATGCGCGACCATGGCCCGTATTGCCGGATTGCCGACGGCCGCGGCGCCCAGGCGTCCTAGCGTGTACTCATCCCGGCCCAGCGATTGCAATAAGTCGAGACTGGCCGCGGCAGCCAGCAGCCGCTCGGCTGCCGCCTGGGACAGCCCGGACGCCGCCGCGATCTGGCCGACCGTCTTGGGCGGGCCGGTCAGCTGCTCGAAGATCGACAGCTCGAGGCAGGCGTTCAACACCTGCGAATAGACGAAACCAGCACAAATATCGAACAGACGGCGGGTATCGCCGCGCGCCACAGGTCGCGTCAAGCGAAACCGTGTCGCCCATTGTTGGAAGGCCGGGCTGGCTAGGCGACCATTGCGCCAGACCACCCAACGTATGCGTAGCCGACGCACGCCGGCTGCTAAAGCGCCAAACACGGGCCCCAGGCAGCCTAGGCCGCCGGCTCGGCCGACAACGCCGGGAAGAACGAGGCCGATTCATCCCGAATACGCGCGCGCAGGGCTTCGGCCCCCGGGCAGGCCGGGATATCGGTGACAATATCGGCCAGCAGGCCGTCGAAGCGGGCGCGGGCGGCCAAGGCGCCGTAGGTCTGTACCGCGCTTGGGCGCGCCAGACGCGCATCCTGCCCCGCCGGCTTGCCGAGCGCGTCGCTGTCTAGCGTCATGTCGCGGATATCGTCCACGATTTGATAAGCCTGACCGATTCGATCACCCAGTTGAGCCCAAGGCGCCGGGTCATGCCCGGCGGCCGCTGCGCCTAGCATCGTCGCTGCGCCGAACAGAGCGCCGGTCTTGGCTCGATGATAGGCCTCGATTTCGATGGACGATTCGACCTCCATGGCCTGACCGGCAACGATTCCGCGCGCCAGGCCGCTGGCCTCGCCCAGAATGTGCGAAAGCGTCAAATGCCGCGTCGGCGAAACGCTACCCGCCTCGGCCAACGCTTGATAAGCCAAGACGATGAGCGCGTCGCCGGTCAGAAGCGCGACACCGGCGCCGTGGCGCTGATGAATCGAAGGCTTGCCGCGGCGGGTATCGGCGTCGTCGAAGCACGGCATGTCGTCATGCACCAGAGAGGCACAGTGCATCAGCTCGATCGCGCTGGCTGCGGCAGCGCTCATCGCCGGCCGGTCGTCGCCGCAGGCTTCGGCCACCGCCAGACACAGCCGCGGGCGGACCCGGGCCCCGCCGGGAAAGACCGCATCTCGTACGGCCGCCGCCAGGTGCGACGGGCACGGATTGGCGGTGCGCCGATCCACAAGATCGCCGAGGATTTGTTCAATGCGATGATCGTGATCCATGCCGGCTCCCATCGATCGTTCGCGCGGCGACGAAATGTCTCGATAGGTCAAAAGCCTAGCAGGCCGCGGCACGGCGTCAACGCGCGCTGTACGCCGGCTCGGTCGATAGGCACTCTGGCCGTTGTTTCGTGTTTCCGCTGTATGCCGGTATGGGCCAGTCCGACACACATCAGCCCAGCGTCGTCATCGGCGGCGGCATGGGCGGACTGATCGCGGCGATCGAGCTGGCGGCGGCCGGACACTCGGTGCAGCTGTTTGAGCAGGCCGCATCCGTCGGCGGCAAGCTGCGTGTGCAGTACACCGACGGCCAAGCCGTCGATGCGGGGCCCACCGTGTTCACGCTGGCCGACGTTTTCGATGCCTCACTCGCGCGCGCTGGCACATGTCTGGCCGACGAGATCAGCTATCAACCCGCGGATGTCTTGGCACGTCATATCTGGCCGGATGGCAGCCGCTTGGATCTGTTTGCCGATCGCCAGCGCAGTCTTGAAGCCGTGTCGGCCTTTGCCGGCGCGCGTGCGGCCGATCAGTTCGCCGGTTTCCTGCGGGCATCGACCCGCGCGGCGCGGCTGTTAGACGGCCCGTTCATGCGCGAGCCCAGGCCCGGCATCGTCCGCCTGATGGGCCGCCACGGCCCCAGCGGCTGGTTGGATATGGCCCGGCTCAACCCGTTTGCCAGTCTGTGGCGAGCGCTTGGCCAGCATTTCGATGATCCGCGGCTGCGCCAGCTGTTCGCGCGCTATGCCACCTATACCGGCTCGGACCCGTTCCAGGCCAGCGCCAGCCTCATGCTCATCGCCCACGTCGAGCAGGCCGGCGTTTGGCAGATTAACGGGGGGATGATCGAGCTGGCGCGAGCTCTTGCGCGCGTTGCACGGCGGCTGGGTGTCGTTATCGAAACCGGCCAGACCGTCACCGAGCTGGAAATCGCGGGCGGCCGTGTCCGGGGCCTGCATCTGGCCGACGAGCGCTATATCGCGTCTTCTCACGTGGTATTCAACGGCGATGCGCGCGCGCTGGCCGACGGCACCCTGGGCGCTGCCGCGCGCCGTGCGGTCCATCGACGGATCGCTACTGATGCCGGCCTGTCCGGCGTGACCTGGGTCTGTCGACGCCGGCTGGCAAGCGATGACCTGACGCACCACAACGTGTTGTTCAACGCCGATTATCGCGCCGAGTTCAACGACATCTTCGGCCAGGGCCGGCTGCCGCGCGACCCGACGATTTATCTCTGCGCCCAGGACCGACCCGCCGTGGATCACGTAAGCGAGCTGGGCGCCGAGCGCCTGCTGTGCCTGGTCAACGCCCCGCCCGCAGTCACGCCGCTCGACCCCGGTGCCCTGTCGGCTCTGACTGAGCGCGTCGATGCCCGGCTAGCGGCCCACGGTCTAGCGCTGGAGCTGGCTCGGCCGGACGTTGTCCGAACCGATCCAGCGGCGTTTGCCCGCGCGTTCCCCGGCTCCCGGGGCGCGCTGTACGGGCATGCCGCCCACGGCTGGCGTGCACCGTTTCAACGCCCCACGGCGCGTTCGAAGATCCACGGGCTATATCTGGCCGGCGGCAGTTGTCATCCCGGAGCCGGGCTGCCCATGGCCGCTCTATCTGGCCAGCACGCGGCGCGCGCCCTCCTCGAGGATCACGCATCGACATGAGCTTCCCTGGATTCGATCAGGCCGTGACAAACAACGGCTATGCCTGGTGGTACATCGACGGCGTCTCGGACGACGGGCGTCACGCCGTGACCGTAATCGCGTTCATCGGTAACGTCTTCTCGCCCTACTATCACCACGCCCGCCGGTTCGCGGGCGCGGGCGGCGCACCGGCGGCCAACCACTGCGCGGTCAACGTCGCACTTTATGGCCCGACACGGCGCTGGTCGATGACCGAGCACGGCAGCGCCGACCTAGCTGTGACGCCCGATCGTTATACGCTCGCAGCCAATACGTTGACGTGGGACGGCGAGAAACTGGTCATCGAGCTCGACTGCCGCGGTGCCCCGATCCCCCGGCGAATTCGCGGGCGGATTGTCGTGGAACCGATCGCGATGACGCCCACGCCGCTTGCACTGGATCACGCCGGTCATCACCAGTGGCACCCGGTGGCTCCCGACAGCCGGGTGCAGCTCGATCTTTCCGAGCCTGGCCTGTCATGGCGCGGTCGCGGTTATCTGGATCATAACCGCGGCAGCCGCGCCTTGGAGCGCGATTTCCTCGACTGGGAGTGGTCACGCGTGAACACCGGCGTGGCAAGCGCGATCCATTACGACACCCGTGAAGTCGGCGGCCAAGAACGCCACTACGCCCTCCGGATAGATTCGGCCGGACACGTCACCCATGTCGATGCCGCCGACTGGCAGCGCTTGCCATCGACGCCGATCTGGCGCATGCCACGACACGCCAGGAGCGAGCGACGCGCGAGCACTGCGGTGCGCCACACCCTGGAAGACACGCCTTTCTATAGCCGCTCGGCGATCGTCACACAGATCGACGGGCGAAAATCACATGGCGTCCACGAAAGCCTGTCGCTGGCGCGATTCGAAAACCCGCTCGTACGCTATCTGCTGCGCTGCAAGATGCCACGCCAGTCGCGGCGCAAAGCCTAGCGCGACTTAACGTCGTAAATATGGGCCATTAAGGCACCCGCCATCGCCAGACCGATCCACGGCGCCGAGGCATCACGTAGCGCCAGACCCAGGGCCACCAGAAGCAGCGCGCCGGAGGCGAGAAAGCCGTAGGGAATACGAGCGCGACAGCGCCACCACCATAGGCCCTCGAGCAGCAACACGCCGATCCCGAGGGCGGCCACCAGCCCAGAGTCGAAAAAAAGGCTCAGCACACCCCGAACCTCGACAGCTACAGGCTCGGAGTGCGCGTCGTCGCGATTATTTGTTGTTCTTCAGATTACGGAGCTCGAGCAGGCCCCCGCCCAGCAGAACGACAACCGCCATGATGAACGCCGACAGAGCAATACCGGTAGCAGGCATGAGTGTTACCTCGGTGATGATGAGATCGAACCAGAAATTTCATTCGACGTGGCTTCACGCGGGCTGTCAAGACGCTCGCGCTCGGCCAGCTCGCCGAACAGCTCGACCACCCAGGCCCAGCGCGCGACAAGTTGCCACCACCGCAGCGTTTTCGGATCCAGCCGCACACTGCTGCGGGCCGGCCGCTGACACAGGGCGACGAGCCTCTGCAGCTCTCGCGGCGCTGTTGGGCGGGCGTTTTCACGGCCGTTAGGCCCCGGCCCGGCCCGCATGGCACGGACGGCAAGCCGCCATTTGACGCGGCGCGGTACGACCGCGCGTCCCAGGCTGGCGTCGTGGCCTCGAGCAGCGATCACCTGCCCGATCTCACGATAGATGAGCGCCGCAGCGCGAATCGCCGTACGACATCCGCGTGGCAGGCGTTGGATCCCCGACCAGGCCGCACCGTAGTAAGCGTCAGCTTCTGCCAGAAGCGCGGCCACCATCGCACGCCCTTCCGGGCGCGACCATTCAGCCGCTTCGGGCAACCGCTCGTGGCCAAAAGCCTTGAGGCGTTGCCGTGCCGGCACATAACAACGCCCCTGCCGACCGTCGGCTGCGACATCACGGGCGATATTTGTCATCTGCATAGCCATGCCCAGCTCACCGGCGCGAGTGAGTGTATCGGCGTCGCGTATGCCCATCAGACAGGTCATCATCAAGCCAACGGTGGCCGCGACACGCACGGCGTAGTCTTTCGTATCGGCCGGCGTATCGAACGCGTGACCGGCGACATCCCAGCTCAGCCCTTCGACGAGCGACGCCAGCAGCGCGACCGGAATATCCCGACGCGCCACGACATCAGCCACGGCCCGATCAACCGCGTACGCCTGCGGCCGGCCTTCTGCAATCGCGTCCAGGCGCTGCTGCAGATCATCTAGCGCTTCGCGCGGAGCCGCGCTTTCGTCGATTGCGTCGTCGGCCACGCGACAAAACGCATACAGCGCGGTGGCATCGTCGCGCACGGCCCGCGGCAACAGCCGAGCGGCCAGCGCAAAGCTCTGCGACCCGGTTTCAAGCAGCGACCGACAGGCCACACGATCGGCGCAGCGCTCACGGTAGGTCATGGCTATTCCTCAAATCCGGCAGCGCGCTATCGACAACGCGTGCCGAAGATAGTACGCCGGGCACACCGGCCCCCGGATGCGTTCCCGCGCCAACGAAATATAGTCCGTCGACATCTCGGCTGACGTTGTGCGGCCGAAACCATGCACTCTGGGTAAGAGTCGGCGCCAGGCCGAATGCGGCCCCTTGATAGCTGTCCAGGCGAGACTCGAAATCCTGCGGCGTCATTACGCGTGAGGACACGACGTGCGCGCCCAGACCGGGCAGCACGGTAGCCGCTAGGAAGTCCTCGATCGCCTGGCGATAGCGCTCAGCTCGCGTGTCCCAGTCAGTACCCGAGGCCTGGTGGGGCACCGGCGACAGGACATAGAAGGCATCGCAGCCGTCAGGCGCCATCGCCCGGTCGGTCGCGGTCGGCCGATGCAGATACAGGCTGAAATCGTCGGCCAGGCGGTGATGCTTGAAGATATCGTCGAGCAATTCGCGATAGCGCGGGCCCAGAAGGATGCTGTGATGGGGTACGTCGTCGTAGCGCCGGTCGGTACCGAAATACCAGACAAACAGGCTCATCGAGTAGCGGGCGCGCTTCAAACGTCGCGGATGCCATCGACGCGATGTGCCGGCGGGCAAAAGCTTTCGATACGTTGTGGCCGAATCGGCGTTGGAGACGACGATACGACTGGCCAGCCGCTCGCCGGAGGCCAGTCGCACGCCCGTTACACACCCGTCTTCGGTTTCAATGGCCGCTACTTTCGCGTTGAACCGAATCTGGCCGCCCTGGCCTCGAATCAAGTCACAGAGCCCGTCGACAAGCCGGCCGGTGCCGCCCATCACGTAGTGCACGCCCCAACGCCGCTCCAGGTAGGCGATCAGCGCATAGACCGACGTCGTCTGGAACGGATTACCGCCCACCAGCAACGGATGAAAACTTAAGGCGATACGCAGCTTGGGATGCTCGACGTAAGAGGTCACGAGGCCATAGACGCTGCGATAGCTTTTGAGCCGGACAAGCTCCGGGGCCACTTTGAGCATCGTGCGCCAGTCGGCGAACGAGACATGGCCCAGGCGCTCGAAACCAACCTCGAAAATACGTCGAGACAGCTCGAGAAACCGCTCGTAACCATCCACATCTGCAGGTGAAATTCGCCGGACCTCATCGCGCATGGCCGCCGGGTCACCGGAATAGTGCAACACGTCGCCGTCGTCGAAGCGGATATCGTAGAACGGCTCGATGGCTCGCAGATCGATCTCGTCGTGCAGCTTGCGGCCACACAGCGCCCAGAGCTCCTCTAACAGGAACGGCGCGGTGATAATCGTGGGCCCACCGTCGAAGACAAAGCCGTCCTGGCGATGCACATAGGCGCGCCCCCCGGGGGCGTCCAGCGATTCGAGAACGGTTACATCGTAGCCTTTGGCCGCAAGGCGCACGCCGGTCGCCAGTCCGCCAAACCCCGAGCCGATGATGATGGCGCGCTCTTTCATATCAGTCAGTTAGGCCACATTCTTCGAGTCGCTCAAGAACGAGCGCGTTGACGACGTCCGGGGCCTCCTCGTGTGCCAGATGGCCCAAACCGGGCAACGTCACACAGCGACAGCTCGCAAGGCGCCGCGCCAGGTCCGCAGCGCGCGAGGGCGGCACCGCCCGGTCCCGCTCGCCGACGACCAACATCAAGGACTGTTGCAAACCCGCGATATCCCGATCCAGCGCGTCGAGATCCCAACGCGCCATCATGCCAAGCGCGGCGCCGGCATGGGCCGAACAGGCGAACAAGCGGCCATAGAGCGCCAGGCCGTCATCGTCCAGCTTGGATCCGGTGCCTTCGATAAGCCGGGCCACTCGCTGGGGCTTTCCGGCGCCGAGCGCAAAAACCCGGGGCACCAGCGGGTTCAAGAAGAGCGCCCGAGCGATCGCCGGAAACGCGCGTTGTGTTCGACCCTCGAAAGGATAAAGCGCGCCGTTCAGGCTGATGATATCGCGTGGCGCGATCTGACCGTCCAGTGCCATGCGAATCAGGATGGCGGCCCCGGCCGAATGCCCCACCACCAGATCCGGCGAGAACGATAGCGCGGCCAGTAATCCGCTCAGCTGATGCGCCATGGCGGGCAGCGAGAGCCGGTCGGCAGCCGGACGCTGGGTAAAGCCGTGGCCGGGCAGGTCCATGGCCAGCACATCACCCGCGCCTGCCAGCGGCAACAGATTGTCGCGCCATGAGTGGGTCGATGCGCCGGTGCCGTGGACCAGCAGTATCTTGGGCCGCCTCGCGGTCTCATGGTCTGCAGCGACGTGCTGTATATGCCACCGCAAGGCCCCGGCGCTGACGAACGACGAATAGTCGGCGTTAGGCCAGCGGTGGCGTTCGACCTGCCAGTCGAGTCGACTCATGATTGTACCTCGCGAACCGCTTCGGACAGGCGCTGGGCGCCCGCCTGGGGTAGGCCCAGATAACGGGCATGCAACTGCTCGGCCAACGTCTTCGCTGCCGGGCGCGGCCGAGGAGCGATATCGATAACCAGCGCTCGATAACCGCGGGCGGCCAGCCGGGCCGCTGCGCGCTCGCTGTCGGCCGCGGCACGCGCTCGGTTGGGCACGCCGGTGGCATCGATGTTGCCCCGGCCGTCGGTCAGGAACACGAGCAAGGGGCGTTGGCCAGCCGCGGCCGCTTGATCGGCCATCTGGCCGGCCTCATCGATGGCACCGGCCAGCGGCGTAGGCCCGCCCCCGGGCAGACCGGCCAGTACACGCTTGGCCCGGGTCAAAGACCGCGTGGGGGGCAGCACCGCATCGGCGGCACGCCCGCGGAACACGATCAGCCCTACGCGGTCGCGACGGATATAACAATCGGCCAGCAGCAGCTCGACCGCGCCTTTGGCCTCGGCCAGCCGATGCAGTGCCGACGACCCTGAGGCATCCACCACGAACAGCGTGGCGGTTTCCTGAATACTGGCGAATCGTCGAACGTGCAGATCAGCCTTGCGGATACGCAGCGGCGTGTCCCCATGGGGCCGCCCTCGGAGCCGCTGCCAAGGCGCGGCGGCGCGCAGCGTGGCCATCACGTCCAAGCGCTGGCGATCATTGGGCAAACCTGGCCGGCTGGCCAGCGGCCGCCCGCGAGCGCCGTCCGCGCGCTTGGGCCCTCGCCGTCCGCCGGTTGCCGCTCGCGGCAGGGCCTGGGACAGCTCGCCCGTACCTTCCAGCAGGCCCGCCGGCAGCCGCGCGGTAGCGGCTTCGAGCATGAGGTCTTCGATATCCTGACTGACGGACTGCGAGGTGTGGTCCGTCGCATCCGAAGAATCGTCTGCGCTTGCCTCGCGTGGTTTGTGGGTTTCACTCGCGCCGGGTGCCTCGCCGTTATCTGCCGGCTCGGTATCCGACGATGTCTCGGCCTCAGAAGCGCCCGTCGGATCTGCTTCGGCTGACGAGTCGTCGGCCTCGACCGATCTGTCCTGGCTGTCGTCTGTACGGGCCGGGCGACGGGTCGCCCTGGGTGCAAGCACGAGCCGCGTGGCAAGGGCGAGATCCTCGTCGGCCAATGTCGGGCGTTGGTCCAGGGCTGCGGCGCAACGCGCGACGTGAAGTGCTGCGAGCGGCGCCCGAAGCGTAGCAATGCCAAGCGCCCGCGCGGTTTCACAGATCGCTTCGACTATCGCCTCCGGGGCATGGATATCGGCCAACCGCGCCCTCGCATCGTCGATCGTCGCCGGGGTGAACGGCCACGACGTGTTTTGCCATTCGCGCGACCATTCATCGAGATAGAGATGGATCGCCAGGCGTTCGGCGAGCACGCCCGGCAGCCCCTCGTCGGGAGCGACCCGTTCGTCGAGCGCGATGACCGAAAATCGCGTCGGCGAGGCCTCACCTGACGTCTCGCTGTCCATCACATGGGCGATACGCGCGGCGTGCTCGGCACTACAGCGCTCGGCCCCCGGCATGACGATGATCGCGCCGTTGGCCTGTTCCAAAAATCCGCGGTGTCGCACGGTGCGACCGGCCGACAGCGTGGCCGAAATATCCAGCCCGCCAAAAAGCACCGTATCGTCGAGGTGTGAAGGCAGCTGGGCGAAGGACCGCCCAGCCGCGAGCGCTTTAGTTTGAGCCTGCCAGGCGTGGCGGGTAGGCCCGCAGCGGGCCGTCAGACGCACACCGCCGAGACCGATAGGATCGACGGCCAGAATAGCCGCTGCCGCACAGGCATCGCCAAAGACGAACGGATCGTCGCCGCCCGGCGCGCTGCTCACGCGCCGAAACACTCGGTTATCGCACGCTGGATACGCGCCGCCGAGCCTGACTCGTCTAATGAATCCCGGCGCAGGCGATGCCCGAGGGCCGCCGGGGCGATACGTTGCAGATGCGCGCTCGTCACAGCCTCTTGCCCGTCAAGGGCCGCCAGCGCGCGGGCCGCGCGAATCAGCGTGAGTTCGCCGCGAAGGCCGTCGGTGCCAAGCGTCATGCAGAGGGTCGAGGCCTGCTCGATGACGGATTTCGGCGTCTCGACCGTCGGCAGGCGTTCTCTTGCACGTCGGATACGCTGACGTACGCGGCCGTTGGCTCGTTTGAACCGTTCGGCCATCTCCGCCGGCGTGCGCTTGAAGGCATCGGCGCGCTGCACGGCCGTCACACGATCGCCCAAATCCGTGGGCGTGGCGATATCCACGGCCAGGCCGAAACGATCGAGCAGCTGCGGGCGCAGCTCGCCTTCTTCCGGGTTACCGCTGCCAATCAGCACGAACTCGGCCGGATGACGCACCGACAGACCTTCACGCTCGACGATATTCACGCCGCTGGCGGCCACGTCGAGCAACAGATCCACGATATGGTCCTCGAGCAGGTTGATCTCGTCGACGTAGAGATAGCCCCGATGGGCCTTGGCCAGAAGGCCGGGCGCGAAACGTTTCTCGCCGGCCGTCAGGGCGCGCTCCAGGTCCAGGGCACCGACGATACGATCCTCGCTCGCCCCGAGCGGCAGATCCACCACCGGCACGGGCATTTTTCGAGTCTTGCGTTTGCTCTGACCGCGCACTCGACAATCATCACAACGCGCATCCGTTTCGCTGGCCGGGTCACAGCCGTAATCGCAATCCGCGATCGCTGTGATTTCGGGCAGTACGTCGGCCAATCCGCGTACCGCGGTGGACTTGCCGGTGCCGCGGTCACCAAAGACCAGCACGCCGCCGACCGAGGGATCTACCGCGGTGATTTCCAGGGCCAGTTTCATGTCGGCCTGGCCGACGATCGCGGCAAACGGAAACGCGCGTTTCATCGTTTTCCCTGGCTTGTACGTAGACCCATCTAGCGCTCGACGTTTCGGTGGTTAGACTGACGTTGGATCAACCTAGCACGTCGGCGCGAAACCAACGGCGCCAAGGCTTGCGCCATCAGGCGACCGACGAACGGCCTTGACGCGCCTTGGGCGTTGACCGACATTCATTGGCAGGGAATCGAAGGGGCAACACGTGGCTTCTACGACATTAAAAATCACGTCGCTGGCCGCGCTGTTCGCGTCCACATTCGTTTTTGCTTGCAGCGCCTGGGCCGGCGAAGCGCCGCTTTCGGTCGAAGGCGGCCCGGAAGTTCAGCGCGGCGCGCATCTGGCGCGCCTGGCCGACTGCATGGGTTGTCATACCTATAAGGAAGACAAGCCTTATGCCGGCAACAAGCCCATGCACAGCCCTTTTGGCGTTTTCTACACCAGTAACCTGACTCAGGACAAGGAGACGGGGCTGGGTAACTGGACCTACGAGGATTTCAAGAACGCGCTCTGGCACGGCAAGACCAAGAGCGGGAACTATATCTATCCTGCCATGCCTTACACGGCCTACACCAAAATGCGCGAGGAAGATGTTCGCGCGCTATGGGCCTATTTCAAGGCCATCAAGCCGATCCATAATCCGGTGCGCAATCCCGACCTGATCGTCATTGGCGATCTCTTGCCGAGCTTGTCGCGCCTGGGGAACCTGGCCTGGCAGATACCGTTTCTGGATGAAGGTCGTTTTGAGCCTTATCCCGATCGCAGTGAAGAGTTCAATCGCGGCGCCTATTACGTTCAGGCACTGGGCCATTGCAGCTCGTGTCACACGCCGCGCAACCTCGCCTTCGCACAGAAAGACGATACCCAATTTCTCGACGGCTTCGTGTTAAACGGCTGGTATGCGCCGCGTATCAGTCCCGGGCCGCACTCCAACATCAAGGACTGGGACGTCGACACGCTGGCCCGCTTTCTTATAGACGGCGATCTCGGCACACAGACGGTTGCCGTTGGGCCGATGGAAGAGGTCTGGCACGACAGTCTGCGTCACCTTCCGGATGCCGATCTGCACGCGATTGCGACCTATTTAAAAGAAATGCCGGCCAACCCGAACGGCAAGCCGAAGCCGGCATTCGTGAAGATTCCCGCCGATCAGGCCAAGCTCGGTCATGACGTCTACGATCAACACTGTGCTACCTGTCACGGTGCGAGCGGCGAAGGCACCTACGGCGTCGCGCCCGCGCTAGATCGCAACAGCCTCGTAGTGGCCGAAGGCGCCAATAGCGTTGTCATGGCCGTATTAAAAGGTTTCGATCCCAAGAACGTGTGGGGCGTCATGCCGGCCTTTCTGACCCAGCTTAACGACAAGGAAGTGACAGCGGTCTCGAACTATATCCGCCAGGCCTGGCACAACAACGCCCGTGCCGATGCAACCGAAGATATGGTGGCGTCCAGCCGGCCTGCCGTGGCGCGCGAGCTGCCGGACAACGGGCAACAGCCGGCGGCACATTGCCCGTCGCTGCCGGCCGACGATATCCGCCCGGCACTCACCTTCAGCGAGGATGATCTACTGGCGTCATATAACAACACCGGCCAGATCAGCCAGTTCGTATCTCAATACCGCAGCGAACGTGGCAGCGCTTCGAATGGTGACACCATCAAAGCCATGACGGCAGTCTACTGTCGCGCGCTTGCAGCCAAGAAATCGGAAGCCATGAGCATGGCCGAGCGCGACAACTACGTATTTCAGTACTCGCAGAAGGTTTCAGAGGCGTTGGGCGGCTGACTTCCCACGCGAGGCAGGTTATCCGAAAGCGGCCTTTGTGGCCGCTTTTTTATGGATGGTTGCCGGCGCGAAACCCAGACGTGCCTTTCTCACGATCTCGATGGAACATCGCTCGCCAGGGAAACGCCGTCTGTATCGTTCGGCTCCTGTAGAACGCCTGCATCGATGCGGGGTAAAGGCCAAGAGCGTTACAGGCGCACCGATGCCCGCCGGACAACACGAGTTGATAAAACCAGAGACAACCTGGCGGCTTGCACTCTTGCCCCACAAGTGGTCAGGGCCACCTCAGGCAAAAATATCAAGTGGGCGTACCTCAGAGAGGCCTTCGAGCGAAACCGGTTAACGGTTAACGTCTCGGAAAGTGGTCGGGGTTACAGGATTTGAACCTGTGACCTTCTGCACCCCATGCAGACGCGCTACCAAGCTGCGCCAAACCCCGACGAGAGGCGTAGTTTATCAAAAGCGTTGGTCTTTCACACGGTCAATCGCCGAGTTTTTTCAGCAGTGACTCTAGCTCTGCGCGAATAGCCGGTAATGCCGACGTCGGTGCTGCGACCGTCGTTGCCTCGTGCGTATCAGTCGGCGAGTCCAGCAGGCGAGCCCGAGCCCCGGCGATCGTAAAACCGGACCCATAGAGCAACTGACGGATCATGCGCGCAGTTTTGATATCTTCTACTCGAAAATAACGGCGGTTACCGCGGCGCTTGACCGGCGACAGCATCGGAAACTCTTGCTCCCAATACCGCAGCACGTGCGGCTTGACGCCACAAAGCGTGCTGGCCTCGCCGATCGCGAAGTACCGCTTGGCCGGAATAGGTGGAAGAGATTCGTCAATCGTCGGCGACAACCCGGGACTCGACTCGCGTGCGCATTTTCTGACCGGGCTTGAAGCTCACGACGCGACGCGCCGAAATCGGAATCTCCTCGCCCGTCTTGGGGTTGCGGCCGGGGCGCTGCCCCTTGTCTCGCAGCTCGAAGTTACCAAAACCCGAGAGTTTCACGTAATCACCGGCTTCTAGCGTGCTGCGTAATTCTTCGAAGAATTGGTCCACGAATTCTTTGGACTCGCGCTTATTGAAGCCGATTTCTTCGTAAAGACTTTCGGTCAGATCTGCTTTGGTCAACGCCACGTCACATCCCCCTGAGTCGCGCTCCTGCCTGTTCACCGAGCGCATGGATCATGGCGGTCGTTTCCCCCTCGACCGCTTCGTCGTCCAATGTGCTCGTATCGCTCTGGAAAATCAAGCTGAGTGCGATACTTTTATCCCCCGGATCAAGGTCTTGGCCACGAAAGACATCGAAAACCTCAACCGATTGTAAAAGCGACGACCCAGCGTTCCGGATAATTTCGATTAGACGCCCGACGGCGACTTCTTCGGCCACGACCAGTGCTAGATCACGACGCACCTGAGGTTGGTCTGACGGCGTCTCGTACCGTGTAGCTTCATCGTCACGAAGCGCTTCTACTTCGATCTCGAACAGATACGCCAGATCTAGTCCCTTGAATCGGCGCGCGAAAGCCGGTGCGAGCTGCCCGATCCAGCCGATGGGCCGGTCATTCAACAAGATACGAGCCGAGCGCCCCGGGTGCAGACCCGGGTGTGGCTCGGCAACAAACGACAGCTCAGGCACGCGCGCGGCAAACAACGCTTCGACATCGCCGCGCACGTCGAAGAAATCCACCGCGCGACGCGCCGTGTCCCAGTGCGTCGGCTCGGCCGGACCCGCCGCCAAGCCGGCAAGCATCGGCGTCTGTCGATAGCCGTTTTCAGCCGTCGCGTCAGGCGCAAACGACAGCCCCTGCTCGAACAGGCGAACCCGAGACTGCTGGCGGCGGGCGTTGTAGGCCCAGGCTTCGAGGAGCCCGGGCCAGAGGGTTCGCCGCATGACACTCATCTGTTCGGCGATCGGGTTGTCGAGGTGGCCGACGGCCGCATCGCCGGTCAGCGCGGCGTGCAGCTCGGGCTCGACGAAGCTGTAGGTGATGGCTTCGTGATATCCACGCTGACGCAACGTCGCTGCGATGTCGTCGGTGCTCGCCTGTGCATCCGCGGCGGCCATCGGCGGCAGGGCCACGCCGCCCTGCTCGGCCTCGAGGCGATCATATCCATACACTCGAGCAATCTCTTCGATGAGATCGGCTTCGATGGCCAGATCGTAGCGCCAGCTAGGCGGTGCGACCTGCCATTCACCGGCGCCGATAGCGGCACACTCGCAGCCGATGCCGGTCAGAATTGACTCGATGCTGGCATCGTCGATGGTCTGGCCGATCAGACGCGACAGCCGAGCCGCAGACAGCTCGATGCGGCGATCGTCGATACCGAGCGGATCGCCCGGCGCCACGGTAATCGGCCCGCAGGCCCCACCGCCGAGACGGACCAACAGACCGCTGGCTCGCTGGAGCGCAGCCTCATGCAGCCGCGGGTCCACGCCGCGTTCGAAGCGGTGCAACGAATCCGTATGGATCTTGTAGCGTCGACCACGTCCGGCAACGGCCGAGGGCCGGAAACAGGCAGATTCGTACAAGACGCGGGTTGTGGTCTCGTTCACGGCTGTCCGTTGGCCGCCGATCATTCCGGCGATCGCGACCGGGCCCTCATCGTCTGCGATGACCAGCGTATCGTCATCGAGCGTGATGTCTTCGCCGTCCAGTGTGACGATATGCTCGCCCACCCGCGACAGGCGAACCTGAATACCGCCAGCCAGCCGGTCGGCGTCAAAGGCGTGCATGGGTTGGCCCAGCTCGAGCATCACGTAGTTGCCGATATCCACGGGCAGGTTGATCGCACGCACACCGGCACGACGCAGTCGCTCGCGCATCCAGAGCGGCGTGGCCGCGCCGGGCTTGACGGGTTCGACGTGCCGCGCGGCATAGGCCGCACAGTGCGCCGGCGCCTGATTATCGACGGACGGCTTGTGCTCGTAGTTGTCGGGCACGGGATCGATGACGGGCGGCTGCAAGACGCCGTCGACGCCGAGCGCGACCTCGCGTGCCACCCCGCGCATCGACAGACAGTCGCCGCGGTTGGGCGTGAGATCGATATCCAGAACTTGGTCAGGCAACCCGAGCCAATCGGCCATCGGCGTACCGATCGGCGCATCACTCGGCAGCAGCCAGAGGCCGTCGACGTCTTGCGTTGCCCCCAGCTCGCCGGCGCTACACAGCATGCCGTTGGAGGCCACGCCGCGCAGCTTAGCGGCCTTGATCTTCATGCCGCTCGGCATGACGGTGCCGGGCGTGGCCACTGGCACGCGCACGCCCGCGGCCACGTTGGGCGCGCCGCAAACGATCTGGGCCGGGCTTTCCTGCCCGGTATCCACGCTGCAGACCTTCAGCTTGTCGGCATCCGGATGCGGCTCACAGGTCAGCACCTGACCGATCACGACACCGTCCACGGCGCCGCCCACCGATTCTTGGGCGTCGACCTCGAGGCCGAGCATGGTCACACGCTCGCTGATCGTGTCCAGATCGGCCGCGGTGTCGACCCATTCGCGCAGCCAGTTTTCGCTGATCTTCACGCGGCCTCCTCAGGCGAACTGCGCGAGCATGCGCAGGTCATTGTTGTAGAACTGACGCAGATCGGTCACGCCGTAGCGCAACATCGCCAGACGCTCGATGCCCATTCCCAGCGCGTAGCCGGTATATCGCTGGCTGTCGACGCCGGCGGCCTCGAGCACGTTGGGATGAACCATGCCGCAGCCCATGACTTCCATCCAGCCGGAGCCGGTGCCCAACGATTTGCCGTCGATATCGATTTCGGCTGACGGCTCGGTGAACGGGAAATAAGACGGCCGAAAACGCAGCTTGAGCTCGGTTTCGAAAAACGCCTCGAGAAACCCGCGCAGGTCAGCGCGCAGTTCGGCGAAGGTGACCCGCTCGGCTACGTAGAGTGCTTCGACCTGATGAAACATCGGGCTATGTGTCCGGTCCGAGTCACAGCGATAGACCCGCCCCGGGGCGATCACCCGGATCGGCGGCTGGCGCGACTCCATAGTCCGAATCTGTACCGGCGAGGTATGTGTGCGCAGCAGCAGGCGCCGACCGTCGAGATAGAACGTGTCTTGCATGGCACGTGCCGGGTGATCCGGCGGCACGTTGAGCGCTTCGAAGTTGTGATAGTCGTCCTCGATCTCCGGCCCGGTAACGATTTCGAAACCACGTGCGGCGAACAACGCTTCGATCCGCCGCCGTGTGCGGGTGATCGGGTGCATGGCACCGGGATGTTCGCCGCGGCCCGGCAAGGTCACATCGACCGTTTCTTCAGCAATGCGCGCATCGAAGGCCTGCTGCTCAAGCGCCACCCGGCGCGTGTCGATCGCCTCGGCGATCTCCTGCTTGACGCGGTTGATGGCTGCACCGGCCGCTTTCCGCTCGTCGGCGGGAAGCTCGCCCAGGGTTTTCAGACGGCCGGTAATGACACCTTTCTTGCCCAGCAGGCTGACACGGCGATCATCCAGCGCACGCAGATCGGCAGCGGCCGCGATATCGGCCAGCGCGCTGTCTCGAAGCGTTTCGAGATCGGTACTCATGCCATGTTGTCCTATCTGTTCGGCGACTGCCGCGGATCGCGCCATGCCGATATACAAAAAAGGGAAAGGCACAGCCTTTCCCTCTTCGAAGCGTGTTGTCTTCGGCCGGCACAGCAGGCGACCGATTTCATCGCAACTAGCTCAGGGCAGCTTTCGCCTTTTCGACGATGCTGGCGAACGCCGCTTTATCACGAACGGCCAGATCGGCGAGGATCTTGCGGTCAAGCTCGATGCCGGATTTCTTGAGGCCGTTCATCAGCGCGCTATAAGACGTGCCGTGCGCCTTGGCGCCTGCGCCGATGCGCATGATCCACAGCGAACGGAATTCACGCTTGCGGTTACGACGGTCGCGATAGGCGTACTGGCCGGCCTTAAATACGGCCTGGTTGGCCACGCGGAACGTGCGGCTCCGGGCGCCGTAATAGCCTTTCGCTTTCTTGAGAACTTTCTTGTGACGGGCCTTGGCCGTCACACCACGACTGACTCGTGCCATGTCTATCTACCCTGTTTGATTGTTGGTTCGACACACCTATCGGCGTGTAGTCGGCCGCTGAAACGCCAGGTTGCGCACCCGCAGACCGGTGTCCTTCCTAACTACTTATAAGGAATCAGGCGATCCATGGCCGGCTGATCGGCCTTGTCGACGATCGCACTAGTTGCCAGACGATTTTTCCGATCCGGCGCCTTTTTCGTCAGGATATGGTTTTTGAACGCGCGTGCCCGCTTGAGCTTGCCGCTCCCGGTGCGCTTGAGGCGCTTGGCAGCGCCGCGGTTGGTCTTAATCTTCGGCATAACGTTCTCGACTGTGGTGACCGCTTACGTGTCGCTACTTCTTGCTGTGCTTGGACACGCCCTTGACCGGCGACATAACCATGGTCATCAGGCGCCCCTGCATTTCCGGACGCTGCTCCACCTGTGCCCATTCCTCGAGGTCGGTCTGCACGTGCTCCATAAGCTCCATGCCGAGCTCTTGGTGCGCCATCTCACGACCTCGAAAGCGCAAGGTGATCTTGATCTTGTCGCCTTCTTCCAGAAACTCTTTGAGCTTGCGCAGCTTGATGTTGTAGTCGCCCTTGTCGGTGCCGGGGCGAAACTTCACCTCTTTGAGCTGCGTCTGTTTCTGTTTTTGCTTGCCGGCCTGCTGAGTCTTCTTCTTTTCAAAGACGTGCTTGCCGTAGTCCATGATTCGGGTCACGGGCGGATTGGCGTTGGGCGAAACCTCGACCAGATCCAACTCGTACTCGGCCGCTTTGGCCAGCGCGTCGTTGATCGACATGATGCCGACCTGTTCGCCTTCGGGATCGATGACTCGGACTTCCCGGGCCGTGATCGCTTCGTTGCGGCGATCCTTTTGTGCAGCGATTTCGGTATCCTCCTTACTCAACCGGCGTGCCCGGGGTCTTGACGGACAAGCCCCGGGCGAAGCGCGCGATTATATATCAACCACGCGCACCATACCACCGGCCGGCGATCAGTTTCGGGCCTTGACCCGATTTCTGGCGTGTTCGACGAACGAATCGGTCGATAGCGTACCCAGGTCTTCACCTTCGCGGGTCCGGACAGCGACCCCGTCGCCGGCCATTTCTCGATCGCCCACCACTAGCAGATACGGCACGCGAAGCATCGTATGTTCCCGGATCTTGTAGCCGATCTTTTCGTTTCTCAAGTCCGTGTCGACGCGCAGGCCGGCATCACGCAGCCGCTTGACCACATCTTGTGCGTACTCGGCCTGGCCATCGGTGATATTGAGTACCACGGCCTGCTGCGGGGCCAGCCAGAGCGGCATAGAGCCGGCGTAGTGCTCGATCAGGATGCCGATGAAGCGCTCGAGCGAGCCGAGGATGGCCCGGTGCAGCATGACGGGCACCTGACGATCGCCCTGCTCGTCGATATACGAGGCCTCCAGGCGTTCCGGCATCGAGAAATCGAGCTGGATGGTGCCCAACTGCCACACTCGGTTCAGACAGTCCCGCAGCGAGAATTCGACCTTCGGCCCGTAGAAGGCGCCTTCACCCGGCTGCAGCTCGAAGTCGAGATTCTTGTCATCCAGGCACTTCTGTAGCGCGGCCTCGGCCTTGTCCCAGATGTCGTCTGAGCCCACCCGCTGCTCGGGGCGGGTCGACAGCTTGATCAGCACGTCGGTGAAGCCGAAATCGGCATACACCGAATACAACAGATCGGTGAACGCGCTTACTTCTTCGCCGATCTGCTCCTCGGTACAGAAGATATGTGCATCATCCTGGGTAAAACCACGTACCCGCATGAGCCCGTGTAACGTGCCCGAGGCCTCATTACGATGACAGGAGCCGAATTCGGCCAGCCGCAGCGGCAGATCCCGATAACTCTTCAGGCCGCGGTTATAGATCTGGACGTGGGCCGGGCAATTCATGGGCTTGACCGCGAACTGACGATCCTCAGAGCCGGTCATGAACATATCGTCGGAAAACTTGGCCGCGTGACCCGATTTCTCCCACAGCGACAGATCGATCAGCGACGGCGTATGGACTTCCTTATAGCCTTCGCGATCCAGCCGCGCCCGAATATAGTCGGTAATCTGCAGATAGATCTGCCAGCCCCGATCGTGCCAGAAGATCATGCCCGGAGACTCTTCCTGAATATGAAAGAGATCCTGCTTGCGGGCGATCAGGCGATGATCGCGCTTCTTGGCCTCTTCGAGAAAAGCCAGATGGGCCTTTAATTGTTTGTCGTTGGCCCAGGCGGTGCCGTAGATGCGGGTCAACATCTCGTTGTCGGAGTCGCCGCGCCAGTAGGCCCCGGCCAGGCTCATCAGCTTGAACGCGCGTAGATGCCGCGAGTTGGGCACGTGCGGGCCCACACACATGTCGGTGTAGTCTTCGTGATGATAGAGCGCGATGGTCTCACCTGCGGGAATGCCGCGAACGATCTCGGCCTTGTAAGGCTCGTGCCGAGCCTCGAACGTCGCTAACGCTTGATCTGGCGTGACCACCTCACGGATGACTTCGTGATCGCGCTTGGCAAGCTCCAGCATCCGCTTTTCGATCGTCTCGAGATCATCCGGCGTAAGCTGGCGGCCGATATTGATGTCGTAGTAAAAACCGTCCTCGATCACCGGGCCGATGGCCATCTGCACGTCCGGATAGAGGGTTTTCAACGCCTGGCCCAACAGATGGGCACACGAGTGGCGAATGATGTCCAGCCCGGCCTGATCCTTGGCCGTGACCAGCGCGACTTCGGCATCGTGTTCAATCGGCACGCAGGCATCAGCCAGACGACCGTCGATTCGAGCCGCCAACGTGGCTTTGGCCAGACCGGCGCCGATGGACTCGGCCACCTGCATGCCGGTCACCGGCTGGTCGAAGGATTTGACCGTACCGTCGGGCAGCGTAATAGCGGGCATAGCGCGTCTCCTGTCAGTGGCGGCCGATACGAAGGGCCGCGTGTTTCAACATTGCCGTTGTTGCAGTATTGCAACGCCAGATAAAAGAAAAGCCGCTGGGCAAACCACAGCGGCTTCTCTAAAAGAGCGACGCATAATGTATCGCTCTCGAAAGGGGTGGTAGGCGCGAGTGGATTCGACCGCTCTGCATCGCAGAGCGACGCGACCGAAAGGGAGTCCGAAGGATCGGCTTCGCCAGAAGCCGACAACCTCGACCCGGAGGGTCGGTGGTTGGAATCCCCACGTTAGCCGCTTTGGCCGAACCACGGCACCTGCTGCCATCCTCGAAAGAAGTGGTAGGCGCGAGTGGATTCGAACCACCGACCTCTACCATGTCAAGGTAGCGCTCTAACCAACTGAGCTACGCGCCTTCCGAGGTGCGAAACAATACGCGCGGCGGCCGGTCGACGCAAGCCTTGATGCGCATTTTTTCTCGCGTCGCCGGCAGGCTCGAATCATCCGGCCTTGGCCGGAAGTTCGAGCGCGTGCTCGCGAATCTTATTGATCTGGTCGCGAACCTTGCCGGCCTCTTCGAACTCGAGATTCTCTGCGTGTTTGAACATCTGTTTCTCGAGCTTCTCGATTTCCTTGGCCAGCTGGGTGGCCGACATCTTGGCGTAGTCCGCGCCCACCTCGGCGACTTTCTTCTTCTCTTTGACCTCGCTGTAGTCCTCGTAGCCGTGGCGCATGACGTCCGCCACCGCTTTCTGAATGGTCTGCGGGGTGATGCCGTGTTTCTCGTTGTGCGCCAACTGCTTGGTGCGACGACGCTCGGTTTCGTCGATGGCCTTGCGCATGGAACCGGTGATCTGGTTCGCATACAGAATAGCCCGGCCCTCGACGTTACGCGCGGCGCGTCCGATGGTCTGAATCAACGATCGCTCGCCGCGGAGAAAGCCTTCCTTATCGGCATCCAGAATTCCGACGAGAGCCACCTCCGGAATGTCGAGGCCCTCACGTAGCAGGTTGATACCCACCAGCACGTCGAACTCGCCCAGACGCAGATCACGAATGATCTCGCTGCGCTCGACGGTATCGATATCCGAGTGGAGATATCGCACGGCGACACCGGCTTCGTGCAGATATTCGGTCAAGTCCTCGGCCATGCGTTTGGTCAGCGTGGTGACGAGCACACGCTGGCCCTTCGGAATCACGGTCTGGATTTCCGACAGTAGATCATCGACTTGCGTATCGGCTTCGCGCACTTCGACGGCGGGATCGACCAGGCCGGTCGGACGCACGACCTGCTCGACCACATTGTCTGAATGCTCATTCTCGTAGCTTCCAGGCGTGGCCGAGACATAAATACGCTGCGGCGCGATATTCTCGAACTCTTCAAATTTCAGCGGCCGGTTATCAAGCGCGGAAGGCAGTCGAAAACCGTATTCCACCAGCGTTTCCTTGCGCGCTCGGTCGCCCTTATACATGCCGCCGATCTGCGGCACGGTCACGTGCGACTCGTCCAGGACCATCACCGCGTCGTCAGGCAGATAGTCCAGCAGACACGGCGGCGGCGCCCCTGGCTCGCGGCCGGACAGATAGCGTGAGTAGTTCTCGATCCCCGAGCAAAAGCCAATCTCGTTGATCATCTCCAGATCAAACAGGGTGCGTTGCTCGATGCGCTGGGCCTCGATCAGCTTGTTCTGCGACTCGAAATACTTGACCCGCTCGCGCATTTCTTCCTTGATTTGATCCATCGCATCCACGATGCGATTACGCGGCGTGACGTAGTGCGTCTTGGGATAGATCGTCAGCCTGGGAACCTTCTGGCTTACCGTTCCCGTCAGCGGGTCGAAGTACGACAGTTTTTCGACTTCGTCGTCGAACAGCTCGATCCGAACGGCTTCCTCTTCGGATTCGGCCGGAAACACGTCGATCACCTCACCGCGCACGCGGTAGGTCCCTCGTTCCAGCGTCATGTCGTTGCGCGTGTACTGCAACTCGGTCAGCCGCTTGACGATATCGCGCTGGCCGATCTGCTCGCCCTCGTCCAGGTGCAGCATCATCGCGAAGTAGGCGCTGGGATCACCCAGCCCGTAAATCGCCGATACCGAAGCCACCACGATCGTGTCACGCCGCTCGATCAGCGCCTTCGTCGCCGATAGACGCATCTGCTCGATATGCTCGTTCATCGACGAATCCTTTTCGATAAAGGTATCCGACGACGGCACGTAGGCCTCGGGCTGATAGTAATCATAGTAAGAGACGAAATATTCCACCGCGTTGTTGGGGAAGAACTCTTTCATCTCGCCGTAGAGCTGGGCGGCCAGCGTCTTGTTGGGCGCCATGATGAGCATGGGCCGACCGGCTTTCATGGCCACGTTGGCCATGGTGAACGTCTTACCCGACCCGGTCACACCCAACAACGTCTGATGAGCCAGCCCGTCTTCCAGGCCTTCAACGAGGCCTGCAATCGCTGCTGGTTGATCGCCGGCGGGGGCCCAATCGGCCTTGAGTTGTAGTCCTTTCGTCATGCTCATAACCTTTGGCCGGGCAGCTCGAAAAACAAGCCGATGGCGGTTAGTGAAGTACGCAGCGGGGGTGCACTCGCGTTGCACGCCGCCAGGGTCGCTATCCATTCCGCCTTGAAAAATCAAGGGTTGCGCTGACTTCGAAGCTAGCCTACTATGCACAGCCTTCGCTGGTTAAACAGTGAAGACAACCAATCCCCGGTAGCTCAGTTGGTAGAGCGGGTGACTGTTAATCACTAGGTCGGCGGTTCGAGCCCGTCCCGGGGAGCCAGACAAGATAAAGGGTCGCGAGTGGTCTCGCGGCCCTTTTTTATTGGTTCATCGCAGACCAGCGGGA
>DCKU01000001.1 GCA_002320455.1 Salinisphaera sp. UBA1666 | reverse complement strand
GGCCCGCGCCTTGCCTGACACGCCCGGCGCGGGCAATGCGACGTCATATCTCATGACGACACGCCCTAAAGCCGGCGCGGCTGGCCTCGCGTGGCCGCGCCTGACAACAGTGCTATCTGCGTCAGTCGTTGGGTCCGGCTGGCCGGCGCTCTACCTCGGCCAGCGTGGCCTCGATCGCCGCGCGGGCCTCGCCGTCGCTGCGATGCGTCTCGACATCCTTGGCCAGCGCCTTGAACCAGCGCGCCAGTCGTTTCTGACGCTCGGCCGGCAGCTGGGCGACCACGCCCTCCTTGGCCGCGCCCCGGGACCCACTCGCCGCCACCAGCCCGTCGCGTCGACGCTCGGCATGTGTCAGCCCTAGAATGGCGCGATAGCGCAATAGAATCAGGTCGAACAGAATCCAGGCGAAGTTGGGGCTTTTGGGCGGGCCCACGGTGAGCGCGCGCCCACCAAGCGTTGCGCGCCGGCCGATCGACAGATTCAGACTCGGCAGGGCGTCGCCCTTGAACCAGGCCAGCGCGCCGCCGACGCCGCCGCCGAACAACGTGGCCAAGCCCAGGGTATGGCCGGCGGTCGCGATATCGATCCAGCCCACACCGGCGGCACCGGTTGCTGCCCCGGCAAACGTGAGCTGTCGCCGGTCAAGCCCGAAGCGCTGCCAGGTATCGGCCTCGGTGAGGTCGATGTCCTCGGCCAGTACCGGCTGGAGGTGGGCCTTGGTATGGCGATGGCGATAGACGCCGAGCAGGCGATCGGTCGTCTCGCGCTCCAGGTCGGCGATGGCCGCAAAGTAGCGACGATGCGCCTCGGCGAGTGCGGCCCGCCGGGCGGTCTCGGGCGTGGCCTCGTCGACATAGCTCGTGCGCTCGGTATGGGTGAGCGCTCGGGCCAGACAATCCGCAATCAACTCGGCGGCCTCTTCGCGTCGCTGGACCCACTCGGTATCCAGCCGCTCGAGCGTGTCGCTTAAGTGATCGCGGTCGCGCTCGTCGATCTGGTTGAGCGCGGCCAACAGCTCTCGCCGGGCATCGAAACGCGCGGCAAACGCGTTGAAGGTACGCACCAGATTGAAAGCCTTGCCGAGCTCGGCGCGCCAGGCCGATTCGTACGCCGGGGCGGTCTCACCCTTGGGATTGAGCACCGCCAGCCGCGGCCCGGCCGACAGGCGCAGGATCTCGATCTCGGCAATGAAGGCATCGTGGAGACGCACACACGGGTCCACCACGTAGATCACGCCGGCGCCCTCCAGAATGGGCGCCAGCAGCGCACACTCGTCGACAAAGGTCTCGGTATCGGCGTAGCGCTCGACGAAACGCGCCAAATCCCCCGGGCCCGGCCCGCGCTCCGGGCGCGCGGCCAGCTCGCGGATCGCGCGAAGCGCTTCAATGGGCTGCTGGAACCCCGGCGTGTCGATGAAACGCAGGCGCTCGACGCCGTCCAGCGTCAGCGACAGGCGCTGGCAGCGCGTGGTCTCGCCCGGCTCATCCGAAATACGGATGATGGCATCGTCGTCTTCTTCTAAAAGCGTGGCCAGCACCGCCGACTTGCCCATGTTGACCTTGCCCACAACGGCAAACGTCGGCGCATCGGCCGCTCGCCAGGTGGGTGGTTCAAAGCGCTCAGGCCGTGGGGTCATAGGCAGCGATCTCGGTGGCCGGATCGCGCAGGTCGTCGATCAAGGTCTCCCAGTGTTGCATGTAGTCGGGCCCCGGCGCGCCCGGGGCGCCGTCCTGTTCGGAGACCACCAGCCAGATCACCGGCACGTCCGGGCCCACCGCGCTTCGCACACGCGCCTGCAACCGCTTGACCTGCCGGGGCGAGAGCAACCAGTCCGCGGCCAGCAGCACCACGTGCGCAGGCCCGTCCGCCAGCGCTTCATCGGCTGCGTTCTCGGCCGCGTCGTCGAGCACGGACACGCGATAGGTGGTCCCCGGGGCCACACGCAGCCGGCGCAACATATAGCCGCGCACGGCCTCGCCCTCGATGCCGTGGCCGCCCACGTCCAACACCAGCGCCCGATCGGTATCCGCGGGCGCTACGGCGCCGCGGCTCACGCCGGCCAGCGCACGCCAGATGCTGCGATGCCGAGGCGCCTGAAAATCCAGGCCGGCCAGTGCTCGCCGCTCGCGCCACGTATAGAACGCGATCAGCCCCAGGCGCGGGGCCACGCCCCAGACGACCAGCGAGGCCAGTAAGAAACGCCACCATGCAGCGCCGCCACTGACCGGCCCGGCCAGCGAGCCGGTGGTGACCCGGCTGGCCGCGATCAACGCCTCATCCGGCACCGCAGCCGGCCAGAGTGCCGCCCACGGCCAGGACAGGCCGCCGACCGCGGCATGGATGAGCACGCCGCTGTCTAGAGTGGCCTCCCAGTAAAAGCGCACGTCGTAAAGCAAGAGCGCGGCACCGAACGCCACGAGTGCGCCGCAGACATAACCCAGACCACCGAACTGCGATAGCGCAGCCGCCCGGGCGGTCACGGCGATACGTGCAGGCCGGCTATCGGCCAGCGCGGCCCGCCAAGAGGCCGCGACATCGGGGAGCCGGCGCGTCATCGGGGTCAACACCAGCCGAATCAGCATCGGCGGATGGGCTTGTTGCCAGGCCGCCAGACGGCCCAGCGCGAATATTAGGAAACCAAGCCACGGCGCGATCAGCGTCAGCCCGATGAAGATCGTCACGTGCACCCGCTGCGCGCTGCCCAGACACAGCCCCCAGACCAGAACCGCGCCCAGCATGGCCATCACCAGAAAGATGCCCCAGCGCGCGAGCGCCAGAATCGACACCCAGGCCTGGCTCGGCCACTGCGTATCCGTGTTATCACGCTTGACCTCGAGCCAGAGACGAAGCCCCATCGCCCGGCGACGTGACTCGGCCACCTCATCGAGACGCGGGGCGATGTCGTGCGAGAACACCCGTCGATCACGCGCGTCGATGGCATGCGCGTCGCGCGCGAACAGGGTTTCAAAATCAATGAGATCAGCCAGGCGCCAGCGCGCGCCCGAACCAGACAGGGCCATGGCGGGAAACAACATGAGCAATAGCGCACAAGGTGCCAGCTATTTCGCGACGCGCAATCACACCTTCGGCCATCGGCCACGCGGGCCTGGCCGATATCGACGCCCACGCCATGGCGCCGGCCTATCACGCCCGCTCGATGTCGAGATTGCGACTATCGCAGGCCTTCGGCACACGCGGTCGACAGTGTTATCGTATAGCTCTTCCTTGCCACTGATTGATGCTATGTCCGTGGTACGTGACACCTACAAGCGCCCGCTTCGTGATCTGCGCATCTCGTTGACGGATCGCTGTAATTTCCGTTGCACCTATTGCATGCCTCGGCATCTGTTCGGCGCCGAGCATCTGTTTCTACCCAAGCGCGAACTGCTGGATTTCGACGAGATCGAGCGCTTGGCGCGCCTGTCTGCCGGACTCGGCGTAACCAAACTGCGCCTGACCGGCGGCGAGCCCCTTCTGCGGCGCGATCTGGACGTGCTCGTCGCCCGCCTGGCCGCCATCGACGGTATCGAGGATATCTGTCTCACCACCAACGGCTCGTTGCTGTCTAGAAAACGCGCCGACGAATTGAAAGCCGCCGGCGTTAACCGCGTGACCCTAAGCCTGGACGCGATCGACGAAGAACGGTTCAAAGCCATCAACGATGTCGGCTTCCCGGCCTCGAAAGTGCTCGAGGCCATCGACAACGCCACCGCCGCTGGCTTGGGCCCGGTCAAGGTCAACTGCGTGATCCAGCGCGGCGTCAACGAGGACCAGATCCTGCCCATGGCGGAGACGTTTCGGCATACCGATACGGTGCTGCGCTTCATCGAATACATGGATGTCGGCACCTCCAACGGCTGGCGCCTGGGCGAGGTGGTCACCGCGCGCGAGATCGTGGAGACCATCCGCGGCCACTACCCCATCACTCGGCAGCCGGCCACCGCACCAGGCGAAACCGCCAACCGCTGGCACTACGACGACGGCGCCGGCGAGATCGGCATCATCGCCAGCGTGTCCCAGCCGTTCTGCGGCGGCTGTACGCGGGCGCGCCTATCGGCCATTGGCGAGCTCTATACCTGTCTGTTCGGGGTGCACGGGCGCGATCTGCGTACCCCGCTTCGAGACGGTGCCACCGACGCCGAACTATCCGACATGCTCGCCGGCATCTGGCGCGCTCGCGACGATCGCTACTCCGAACAGCGCGGCGAAGAGACCGCCAACCGACGCGGCGACGCGGACGGCAAGGTGGAGATGTCTTATATCGGCGGTTAGACGGCGTTGCGCCCTGCCGGTCAGGCCGTATCGTCGGCGTAAAAACGCGCAACAAATGCGCGACGTGCCGCACCGTGCGGATCCGCCAAGCGCTTCCATATTCCGCGCGCCTGGACGAGTGTGCGCTCGCCGCAGGTGATCGTGCCGTCGATGAAGGCCAGGCGCTGCGTCAGACGCGTGATGCAAGCCCGACCCTCAACCGTCTCCCCCACCTGCCCCGGGGCGAGGAATTGGGTATCCAGCTGAATCGTGGCCACGGGTTCGCCGCCTAGCGTGTGGCGCAGGGCATGCCCCATGACCCGGTCGGCCAGCGTGACAAGCAGGCCGCCCTGGGCAACGCCGGCCTGGTTGACGTGGCGCCGGCCCAGTGTGAGCGCCAGCACCAACGTATCGCCATCGTCCCAGCGCTCCCAAATGGGCCCGATCAGCCCGGCAAAGCCTTGCTCGTCGTGAATCTGCCAGCCGTCGGCGGGCGCCGTTGTCGTGTTCATGATCGTGCCGGCTCGAAATGAGCCGCGATATTAAACGTTGCACCGGCCGACGTGGGCGATGCCGGGCCGCGCGTTTGGGTACCATCGCCGTGCTGTCAATCATCGAGCCCGCCCATGCACCACGCTTCTTTCATGCAAGCTGCCCTCGACCAGGCCCGCACAGGCGGCGCCGAGGGCGGCGTGCCCATCAGCTGCGTGCTGGTCAAGAACGGCCGTGTGGTTGGCGCCGGCCATAACCGCCGCGTGCAGAACGACAGCGCGATCCTGCACGGCGAGATGGACGCCCTCGAGGCCACCGGGCGCCGGCCCGGCGCCTGGTACAAGGACGTTATCCTCTATACCACGCTCTCTCCCTGTGCCATGTGCACGGGCGCGATTCTGCTCTATGGCGTCCCCCACGTCGTGATCGGCGAAAACGCCTCGTTCATGGGCGAGGAAGCGCATCTGAAATCCCGCGGCGTGACCGTCGAGGTGCTAAACGATCCCGAATGCAAAGCGCTGATGGCCTGTTTCATACGCGACAACGCCGCCCTCTGGTATGAGGATATCGGCGCCGAGCCTTGCTAGGGGCCTGTTGAGGTTTCATACGAGTCCGCGCCAAGCGCTGTTTTGCGGCAAGACGAGGCGTAGCACGCGTCGCGCAGTCATTCTGCGCAAGCGTGCTA
>DCKU01000065.1 GCA_002320455.1 Salinisphaera sp. UBA1666 | reverse complement strand
GCCACGATGCGGCGACTCGCGCCTTGCAGGACACACTGCGGACTCTCGACGAAGGCGCTCGGATGAAACCTCAACAGGCCCTAGCAGATCGCTTGCACACGATCGGCCGGTGTACGACGCAACGACCACACACAAAAAAGCCGGCACCCGAGGGATGCCGGCCGTTTCTGCATCGCGGTGGTGCCGCGATCAGTGCTTCGCGCGGGCCGCTACTTTGGCGATCGCGTCGTTGAGCGTAGCGCTCGGACGCATGATGTCGCTGACGCGATCATCGCTCGGATAGTAATAGCCGTGCAGATCCTCGGGCTCGCCCTGGGCACCGTTGAGCTCGGCCATGATCTTGTCTTCGTTGGCTTCGAGCGTGTCGGCCAGCTCGCTGAAGATGTCGGCCAATTCGCTGTCCTGGTTCTGATCCGCCAGAGCGCGGGCCCAGTACATGGCCAGATAAAAATGGCTGCCGCGGTTGTCGATCTCGCCGACCTTGCGCGAGGGCGACTTGTTCTCGGTCAGGAACTGGCTGTTGGCCTTGTCCAAGGCATCGGCCATCACCCGGGCGCGTTCGTTGTCGTAGGTCTTGGCCAGGTGCTCGAGCGAGGCGGCCAGGGCCAGGAATTCACCCAGCGAATCCCAGCGCAGGTGGCCTTCGCGCTGCAGCTGACGTACGTGTTTGGGCGCGGAGCCGCCGGCGCCGGTCTCAAACAGGCCGCCGCCTGCCATAAGCGGTACGATCGACAGCATCTTGGCGCTGGTGCCCAGCTCCATGATCGGGAACAGATCGGTGAGATAGTCGCGCAGGACGTTACCGGTCACCGAAATGGTGTCCTCACCGGCGCGGGCACGGGCCAGCGTGTGCTGGATGGCCGGCACCGGCGCCATGATCTGGATATCCAGACCGCTGGTGTCGTGATCGGCCAGATAACGGTTCACCTTGGCGATGATCTCGCGGTCGTGGCCGCGTTTTTCGTCCAGCCAGAATACGGCCGGCATACCGGAATCAGCCGCGCGATTCACGGCTAGCTTGACCCAGTCGGCGATGGCGGCGTCGCGGGTGGTGCACATGCGCCAGATGTCTTCGGCGGCCACGTTGTGTTCGAACACCACGTCGCCGGCCGTATTGGTCACCTGGACCATGCCGCGGCCCGGGGCCTGGAAGGTCTTGTCGTGCGAGCCGTATTCCTCGGCCTTCTGCGCCATGAGCCCCACGTTGGGCACGGTGCCCATCGTGGTCGGGTCCAGCGCGCCGTTTTCCTTGCAGTCTTCGACGATGGCTTTGTAGATACCGGCGTAGCAGCGATCGGGGATGAGTGCCTTGGCCGCGTGCTGGTTGTCGTCGGCGCCCCACATGGTGCCCGAGTCGCGGATCATGGCCGGCATTGAGGCATCGATGATGATGTCGTTGGGCCAGTGCAGGCAGGACACGCCGCGGTGGCTGTCCACCATGGCCAGCGGGGCCGACTCGTTGTTGACGCGGGCCACCTCGGACTCGATGGCAGCCAGTTTATCGTCCGGCAGGCTCTGAATGTTTTTGTACAGATCGCCCAGACCCGAGCGCGGATCAAAGCCGACCTCGTCCAGCGTGTCGCCGTGCGCATCCAGCACGTCCTTGTAGTACTCCGAGACCACCCAGCCGAACATGATGGGGTCGGAGACCTTCATCATCGTGGCCTTCAGGTGCACCGAGAACAGCAGATCCTTGTCCTTGGCGTCGGCGATCTCACGACGCACGAATTCCCGAAACGGCTCGGCGTGCATGACGGCTGCGTCGATCACATCGCCTTGACCGACTTTGATGCCCTGCTTGAGCACGGCGGTTTCGGCCTGGTCGCCGAAGTAGGTCACCGTAAGCTCGTCGTCTTCTTCGAAGGTGTGGGATACCTCGGTCTGGTAATAATCACCCGTCTGCATGTGGGTGACTTCGGCCCGGTTGTCCGAGTGCCACTCGCCCATGCGGTGGGGGAACTTGCGCGCATAGGCTTTAACGGAAGCAGGGGCCCGGCGGTCAGAGTTGCCCTGACGCAGGACGGGGTTCACGGCACTGCCCTTGACCTTTTCATAGCGCGAGGCGATCTCTTTTTCCTCGTCGCTCTGCGGGTCTTCGGGATAGTCGGGCAGGTCATAGCCCTTGTGCTGGAGCTCGGCGATGGCTTCCTTGAGCTGCGGCGTGGAGGCGCTGATGTTGGGCAGCTTGATGATGTTGGCCGAGGCCTTGCCCGTCATCTCGCCCAGCTCGGCCAGGTGGTCATCCACTTTCTGATCATCGCTCAGATAATCCGGGAAGTGTGCCACGATGCGCGCGGCCAGCGAGATGTCGCGTGTCTCGACCCGAATGCCGGCCGAATCGGTATAGGCATCGATGATCGGCAGCAACGAGCGTGTCGCCAGAGCGGGCGCTTCGTCGGTCAACGTATAGATAATCTTCGGCGTATCAGACACGGGCGTCTAGACCTCGCTGGAGCAAATGTTTCGACCCAAATAAAGTTGGGATGGTGACAGGTTTTCGCAAGCGCCACCGTTCGCTGCGGGCATGATGCCATCGTCCGCTTGCGAGCCGGATGCCGCCTGGTGTGGCTACGCGCGATTATTCTGAAAGGCGCGCTTTTCTTAAAGGTCGGTCGCTCGAGGCCGTCAGTCGCCGATGCCATCCGGCCGCACCGTGACCATGGCTTCGGCCAGCGCTTCGCCGAGCCAAGCCGCTACGCGTTCTCGTACGTCCGGCGCACTCGAGCCGTCTCGAATTCGCAGCTCGTAGGCGCCGCCGGTGGGGAAATCCAGGCCCAGCGGCGCGACAAGGCGCCCGCGCTGGAGCAGGTCGGACACCAACGGCTCGCGGCCCATAGCAATACCGTAACCCTGGGCGGCGGCTTCGAGCGTGAGATTGGAGTCGGCCAGGCGTTCGCGTCGGCGTGACAGCTCAAGCGGCTCGGCCAGGGCGGCCCGCCAGAGCCGCCACTCGTCGGCCTGGGCTTGGTTGATCAGAATCCGGCCCTCGGCCAGCGCGCGTCGCATGGCGTCCTCGGTGGTCGCCACCGCCGGACTACAGACGGGAAAGCCGCGCTCAATGAACAGCCGGTTGGCCGAGTGCGCCGGTCGGCGCGCGTGGTAGCGGATGGCGATATCCACCCCGTCACGGGCCAGGTCCAGCCAGCGATCGGTGGTCACCAGGCGCAGCGAGAGATTGTCGAAGGCAGCCTCGAAGTCGGCCAGTCGGGGGACGAGCCAGAGGCTGGCGAGCACCGGCGACAGTGTGACCGAAATACTGCGCCGCGCGGCCGGCTCGAACAGCTGCTGCGTGGCGCGATCGATCTCGGCGAACGGGCCGGCCAGCCGCTCGGCATAGCGCGCCCCCAGGGCCGTGGGGCGGATACCGCGGCGCAGGCGCTCGATCAGCGGGGCGTCGAGCTGGCGCTCGAGCGTGCGCAGCTGGTGGCTGACCGCCGACTCGGTGCGGTGCAGACGCTCGGCGGCCTCGCGGATACTGCCCGCATCCACCACGGTCACGAACACGTGCAGCGCCTGAAACGACGGCGTCTGTCGGCTCATGTCCGCTGGCCCAAACAGTGTTGAGGCCAGACCTCGAATTTTTCAGCGTGTGACACAGCGGCGGCGCCTTCAAATTATGTCGTCCGTCGGCAGGTGCTGCCGATCTTCTCACAGTCCGCACGAGGCGCCGTCATGAAACCGCTTGCTCGCCAGGCACCCGTCGCCGCGCTCCTGTTGCGCGTGTTTGCGCCGTTCACGACCGTCTATATGCTCTCTGAAATGCTGCGTAACGTCGGCGGCGTGGCAGCCCCGGCGCTGCGCGAGGCGTTGTCGCTTTCGGCCGGCGAGCTGGGCTTGCTGAGCGCGGTATTCATGATCGCGATCGCGGTGCTGCAGGTGCCGGTGGGCATGCTGCTGGATCGCTTTGGCTCGCGTCGCGTGGTGAGCCTGTTTCTGCTTTTGGCCGCCGCCGGCACGCTGCTGTTCACCGCCCATAGCTATAGCCTGGTACTGGCCGGGCGGCTGTTGACCGGCGCGGGACTGGCGGCGTGTTGGGTTGGCGCCTACAAAGCCAACGCGCTGTGGTGGTCGCCCGAGCGGGCCACGCTGGTCAACGGCGCGCTGCTGGGCATTTCCGGCATCGGCGCGCTGGCGGCAACCCTGCCGACCGCCATCGCGCTCGATTACATGAGCTGGCGCACCCTGTTTCGGGGCATCGCGCTCGTGATCGCGGTCATGGCGGTGCTGGTGTGGTGGCTGGTGCCGGACCACCCCGATGAATGCGCCGGCGATGACGCGGCCGCTGAGGCCAAGCCGCGGTTGTCGGCTGTATTCGCCGAGCCGCTGTTCTGGAAGCTGGCCCCCGTGGTACTGCTTTGCGAAGGCGTCTGGATGGGCTATCAGGGGCTGTGGGCCGGCGTCTGGCTGCGCCAGGTCAACGACATGAGCGAGACACTGGCCGCGACCCATCTGATGTGGCTGGCCGGGGCCGTTATCGTCGGCCAGCTTGCGCTCGGCGCATTCGCCGATCAGCTCACGCGCCGCAACGTGCGGCTCGATCACGTCATGGCGGTCATCGTAGCCGTATTCGTGGCGGCCCAGGCCGGCATCGTGTTTGCACCGGCCTGGCTGGTCGGCCCGCTATGGGTGGTGTTCGGGCTGGCCACGGCCGGCTCGGTCATGGCCTATGCGCGCATCGCCCAGGTGCTGCCCGGCCGGCTGATGGGGCGGGCAATCGCATTGCTGAACATGTGCGGTGCCGGGGCGGCGTTCGCGATCCAGAACGGCGTGGGCTGGTTCGTAGGGCTCTGGCCGGCCACGGCCGACGGCGCGCCGCCGGATGTGGCCTATCAGTACGCGCTGGGCGGTCTGGTTTGTGCACAGGTCATCGCCGTGGCATGGATGATCGTGCCGGTCAGCCGCGGCGCGCCGTCGCCAGCCCTCGAGCCATCATGAGTCCGTCTCGGGCACGCCGCGCTCTTCGATGAACGCCCAGTAGTCGCGGCGTGCACATTCGGCGTAGGTGAAAGCGAAGTCACAGACCACGTTCTTGAAGCCTTCGCGATCGGCGCCGATACGTGCGGTGACTGCCCGATGGAAATAACCCGGGTCATCCGGCCGCAGGCTGGCGGCACCGCGCATGTGCTCTCGCGCCAAAATGCGTCCCCATTGCGTGGTGAGCGCGCGATAGTCTTTAAACCCACTGATCTTGTGGGTAGGGAAATCCTTCTTGTAAGGCGAGCGACGACGCACCGAGAACCATTGCTCGCCCAGTGATAGCCAACCCAGATATCCGTCGGGGTGCTGGGACAGGGCATAGAAAGCGTCGTAGTGGCGATGGGCTTCGTGCTTGAACGCCTCGCGCCAACGCCGTTTTTCTGAAGCGGTCATGCAGTCATAAGCCGGCGGCCGGGTCTGTTGCTTGATATCCAGCAGGATATGGGTATCCACCGGGTCGTCGTGTGACTCGATCAGCGCATAGAACCGGTCCAGACCCAGCGAGCCGGTGCCGGCGTTCAGGCGCCGGGCGACATCGAGCACCGAGAAGTTGGCGCGGCCCGCCTCGCCGGACTCTCGCAGCGTGGCCGGATACTCCTGTGCCAGCGCCTTGACCAGTTGGCTGCGCTCGGCCGCCGATACGCCGCCCAGTTTATGGTAGTCGAGGTCGAAGATCAGAGTGCCGTCGTCGCCGGTGATCAACCATTTGTCCAGCTGGCGCGGCACGCCGCGCTTCTTGGCCACTTTCTTCATGAAATGAGACAGCGGCTTGTCTTCGTAGGCCACATGGATATCGTCGGGCGTCGCGCCGTCGGCGGTGCGGGCCAGCGTATCGAGATAGCTGGTGAGGAAATGGCGGATCGCGCGCTTGCTCTTGGCCGGTGACAGGCCGGCGTTCTCTTCGGCGTCCAGCACCATGGATGCGGTATGACGCCATAGGTCGTATTGATAATCCGCGATCACCGCGTCGTCGAAATCATCCATGCCGTAGTGCATGCCCTGATGATCATCGCCGTAGGCGCCGTGGTTGTAGACGTGAGCATCCCCCTGCAGCCAGGTCTGGGAGTCGAGCAGGCCGCCGTAGAGATACGAACGCCAGTCGTTCCAGACATCGGCCCAGAACAGATGATTGGTGCCTCGAAAGAAACGATAGGGCGAGCGCGACATCTTGGCGTATTTTCGCGCGCGATCGATATCCGAAAGCGCAGCGTTGGCCTGGTCGATGGCGGCGATTACGAGCTGTCGGCGGCTCGCACGACGGAAATGGAAACTCATCAATGACTTTATGCACGGGACGTTGTCTTTGACTTTACGCACACCGGCAGCCGGTCACTAGCTTCGAACACCACGCGCTGGAATTACGACTTTCGTCTTATGGCCGATCGCGCGGTATCATGGGACCGATCCCCGCCGGCCCGATGGGCCGGCTTCTTCTTTATCCAGCTTCCGAATACGTCATGCCGAATCGACTGTTGCAGATTCTGGTGTTTATTGCGTTGGCCACCGGTGGGTTCGCTATCGGCACTACGGAGTTCGGCACGATGAGCCTGTTGCCGTTGATCCAGTCGGCCATGCACATCGACGAATCCACGGCCAGTCATATCATCAGTGCCTATGCGCTGGGGGTGGTGGTCGGCGCACCGGTCATCACGGTCATGGCTGCGCGGGTGTCGCGCAAGCCGCTGCTGATCGGGCTGATGGTGGTTTTTGCCGTTGGCAACGGCTTGTCGGCGATTGCGCCGTCCTACGGCTGGCTGATGCTGTTTCGTTTCATCAGCGGCTTGCCGCACGGTGCTTATTTCGGGCTGGCCTCGCTGGTGGCGGCGTCGATCGTCAAGCCTCATCGGCGGACCCAGGCCGTGGGCTACGTCATGCTGGGCCTGACGCTGGCAACCATTCTGGGCGTGCCGGCGGCTACTTGGTTGGCGGATCTGCTCGACTGGCGCGCCGGCTACTGGGCCGTGACGGCAATCGCGGTCGCGGCGTGCCTGCTGATTCTGGTCCTTGCGCCGTATCAGGGCGCGCAGAGTGATGCCCATCCGCTTCGAGAGCTCGCGGCACTGGCCCGGCCCAACGTATGGCTGACGCTTTCAATCGGGGCGATCGGCTTTGGCGGGGTATTTGCGGTCTATACCTATCTGACGACCACGCTGGCCAACGTCACCGGCATGTCGTCGGTATGGGTGCCGGTGGTGCTGGGCGTGTTCGGCCTGGGCATGACGGTCGGCAATATGGTGGTGCCCCGTTTTGCCGACCGGGCTCAAATGCCCACCGCCGGCGTGATGCTGGTCTGGTCGTTCCTGGCGCTGGCGGCATTTCCGATGGCCAGCCATTACCCGATCGCGGTGACCATCGACGTGTTTTTGATCGGTATCAGCGTGGCGCTGGCGGCTATTCTGCAGACGCGGCTTATGGACGTCGCCGGCGACGCACAGAACCTGGCGGCGGCCATGAACCATGTGGCTTTCAACGCCGCCAACGCGCTGGGCCCGCTGTGCGCCGGTATGGTCATCGCCTACGGTCACGGCGCCGAAACCGCCGGCTATGTCGGTGCGGTGCTGTCGCTGTTCGGCCTGATCATGTGGGCGTTGACCTGCTGGTATGACCGGCGTGCGGCACAGGCCAACTAGCGCTCGCCGGTCACGGGCGCCCGAGCCCTTGAGTTTGGCCGGGCGCGCGCAGCGCGCCAAAATGGCGCAGTCCCTTCCTGTGTAGGTCCGTTCATGGACGAAATCGTCTCAATACAAAGCCACGTGGCTTATGGCTACGTCGGTAACCGCGCAGCCGTATTTCCGCTACAGCGCCTGGGCTACGACGTGACTGCTATCAACACGGTGCAGTTTTCCAACCACACCGGCTACGGCGCCTTCACGGGTGAGGTCTTCTCCCCGGAGCACGTGGCCGATGTATTCGATGGCATGGCCGAGCTGACCGGTCTGCGCGATGTGCGTGCGTTGCTGACCGGCTATATGGGCAACCAGCGCAGCGGTGAGGTCATGCTGGATGCGCTGGCGCAGCTGCGCGCGGCTCGGCCGGATGCGCTGTATTGCTGTGATCCGGTCATGGGCGATACGGGCCGGGGATTCTTCGTCCAGGACGGCATCCCTGAATGGATGCGCAGCCGCAGCGTCCCGGCGGCCGATATCGTCACGCCCAACCAGTTCGAGCTGTCGTTTCTGGCCGGGCGCGAAATTGCCACCCGCGCCGATGCCCTGGCCGCTGCGGCCGATCTGCGTGCGATGGGGCCGGCCGTGGTGTTAATGACCAGCATGTCGGTCGAGAATACCGCGGCCGATCGGATTGCCATGCTGGTCGACACGGCGCACGGTAGCTGGCGCGTCGCCACGCCGCGTATTCATTTTGCCGTGCCGCCCAACGGCGCGGGCGATTTCACCAGTGCGGTATTTCTGGCGGGCTGTCTGGCCGACGGCTTTGGCGAAGACGGCCCGCCGGCAGCACTTGCCCGAACCGCGGCTGCGGTGGAGATCCTGTTCGCCGCCACGCAGCGCGCCGGTACCCGCGAACTGGCGCTGATTCCGGCCCAAGACGAGATCACTGCAGCGCTGCGTGGGCCGGTACCCGAACATATCGAGATCGAGCGACTGCGATAGGCATGGCTACAGCGCGCGTGCCGGTGCCAGACCGGCGGCCTGTAGTGTTGCGGTCAAGGGCTCGCACTCGGCCGGGTCGCCCGTCGTCAGACTAATACCACGGCCCGGGCTGACCGGCCACGATTGGCCGGCGGTCAGCGTCTGGCAGCGCCGCCCGATGCCGGCTGCGCCGTCCACGAAGCGGATTGATGGTGGCGCGTTGTCACGCAGCGCGTCAGCCACCAGCGGGAAATGGGTACAGGCCAGCACGATGGTATCCAGCCGCTCGCCGTGGGGCGCCTGTAAAAGAGCGGCGATCGCCTCGCGCGGCGCCGCCCGGTCGCCGGGCAGGCCGCGCAGTTGATGTTCGGCATAGTCCACCAACGCCGGTGCGCCGTGGCGCAGGACGATACAGTCGGCAGCGAACGTAGCGGCCAGCCGGTCGACATAGCTCTGGCGGATAGTTGCAGCCGTGCCCAGTACGCCGATGACGCCGGTCCGGGTCAGGGCCGCGGCCGGCTTGATCGCCGGCACCGTGCCGACGATAGGCACCTGCAAGGCCTCACGTACTGCGGCCAGGGCAACTGTCGAGGCCGTGTTGCAGGCGATGACGATCAGCCGTGGCTGGTAGCGTTCGGCCAGCCGGCCCAACAGTGCCGGTATCCGAGCCAGCAGCGTGGCTTCCGTCTGTTGGCCGTACGGATAGGCCGCACGGTCCATCGCGTAGACGAGCGGTGCAGCGGGCAAGGCGGCGCGAATCGCGTGCAGCACCGACAAGCCGCCAACGCCGGAGTCGAACACGATGATCGGGGCATCGGGGCCGGCCGGGCCAGCGGTCTGTGCAACAGCTTCCTTAGGCATGCCGCCCAGTTTATGTCAGCCGGCGTATGCGATCACACTTGGGGCATCGGATAACGCCGGTCGGCCTTGCCGGCCTTGACCACCTGGCCGGGCGTATCGTGGCCGATGAGCCCCGGCAGTGTTTCACTGGCCGCGAGCAGGGCGTCCAGATCACAGCCGGTATCCACGCCCATGCACTCGAACATATGCACCAGATCCTCGGTGCAGATATTGCCGGAGGCGCCCGGCGCGTAGGGACAGCCGCCCAGCCCGCCGAGCGCGGCATCAAAGCGCGTCACGCCCACCTGCCAGGCCGCCAGGGCGTTGGCCAGGCCCATACCGCGGGTATCGTGGGGGTGCAGGGTCAGGTCGAGTGCCGGATGTCGCTCGGCCACGGCCTCGCAGAGCGCGGCCACCTGCACCGGATTGGCCACGCCGGTGGTGTCGCACAGCGTGACGCCGTCGATGCCCATGTCGGCAACGCGCGCCACGATCTCCAGCACCCGATCAGCCGGTACGATGCCCTCGAACGGGCAGCCGAACGCGGTAGAGATCGAGGCATTGACGCGGGCTTGATTGCCGGCCATCTCGGTCATGCGAGCAAAGCGTTCCAGCGACTGATCGGCGGTCATGCGTAGATTGGCCCGACCGTGGGAATCGCTGGCGGACATCACGAAGTTAAGTTCGTCGGTGCCCACCGACAGTGCCCGCTCTACGCCTTTTTCGTTGGGTATAAGCGCGACGTAGTCCACGTCGGGCGCGCGCGTGATGCCGGTCATCACCTCGCCGGCATCCGCTAGATTCGGAATCGCCTTGGGCGAGGTGAACGAGGTGGCCTCGATCTTGGCCAGGCCGGTGGCCGACAGCGCGTCGATGAGCGTGATCTTGTCGTCGGTGGGAATCCAGGCTTTTTCGATCTGAAACCCGTCGCGGGCGGTCACGTCGTTGATATACACACGCTTGGCGCTCATGACTTGTCTCCGGCGTCTTCCAGCAGGCCGCGCTCGGCCATTTTGTCCTGGGTATCGCGATCGATGCCCAGCTCATCGAGCACCGCACGGGTGTGGGCGCCGAGCTTCGGCCCGCCGCCGCCGATACGCCCTGGCGTGCGCGACAGGCGTGGCAGCACGCCCGGCACTTTGAGATCGCGGCCTTCCGGGGTGGTGATCTGTTGGATCATCTCGCGGGCCGCGTAGTGCGGGTCGGCCATGATATCGGCGGCGTCATATGGTTTGCCCGAGGGCACGCGGGCCTCTTCGAGCACCGCAAGCACGTCCTCGCGCGAGCGCTCACGGGTCCATTCACCGATCGCGGCATCGATCTCGGCGGCGCGGGTGTTGCGGCCGTCGTTGTGGGCCAGCTCCGGATCCTCGCCGAGATCTTCGCGGCCGATGGCCTCCATCAGGCGTTTGAAGATCGAATCGCCGTTGCCGGCGATCAGCACCTCGCGCCCATCCTTGCAGCGATATGCGTTGGAGGGTGTGATGCCGGGTAGGGCTGAGCCGCCGGGCTCGCGAATCACATCGGCGGCGTCATATTCCGGAATCAGCGATTCCATCATCGCGAACACGGATTCATAGAGAGCGACATCGATATACTGGCCCTGGCCCGAGCGGTGGCGCTCCTGCAGGGCCAGCAGGGCACCGATCACACCATAGAGAGCGGCCAGCGAATCGCCCAGGGAGACGCCCACGCGCACGCTGGACTCGCCGGGTTGGCCGGTCAGATAGCGGATGCCGCCCATGGCCTCGCCGATTACGCCGAAGCCGGGGCGATCCCGATAGGGCCCGGTCTGGCCGTAGCCGGAGATGCGCACCATGATGAGCGCGGGATTGATGGCGGCGAGCTCGTCCCAGCCCAGGCCCCATTTCTCCATGCGGCCGGGCGAGAAATTCTCGATGACGATGTCGGCTTCGGCCACCAGGCGCTTGATGATGTCCTGGCCCTCATCGGATTTTAGATCCAGGGCCACCGAGCGCTTGTTGCGGGTCTGGACGTGCCACCACAGCGAGGTGCCGTCGCGCATGATGCGCCACTTGCGCAACGGATCGCCCGTGCCGACCGGCTCGATCTTGATGACATCGGCCCCAAACTCGCCGAACAGCTTGGCGGCAAACGGCCCGGCGATGAGCTGGCCTAGTTCCAAAACCTTGAGTCCGGCCAGCGCCTGCGGCGCATCTTGAAGCGGTGTGTCGCGATCGCTCATGACGTATTCCCAGTAAGCAATGACTGCACGCTAAAACCCGCGTAGAAGCAGGGCAATCAATAAAGCGACAACCTAGCGTTCGTCTTTGGGAAAGGCTAGACGGGTACGTGCCCACGTAGGTGAGCCACCATCTCTCGGGCCGGGACCGGGAGCGCGTCTATATCGCGCACCGCAATACGCAGCTCGCGCCAGGCCCAGTCGTCGGTCAGTGGAATACGCGCCAGGCCCAGCGGCGCCAAGTGCCCGGTTACGGCAGCCTCGGGCAGTACGCCGATACCCAGATTATGAGCGATCATGCGACAGATGCCTTCGAAACTGCGGACTTGTATGCGCATCCGTAAGCTTCGATCCACCGACTCGGCCGCCGCGGCGATCAGCCGATGTAGCGACGTGTCTTGTTGTAGGCCGACAAAATCCTCGTCGACGACTTCGACCAGAGGAATCCTCTGGCGCGAAGCCAGGCGGTGATCGATCGGCACGACCAGCACCAGCCGGTCCCGCCGCCAGGCAAACGTGGTCAGGCCGGCGGCATCCACGTGGCCGGCATACAGGCCGATATCGGTCAGACCGTCGCGGACGGCCGCAACGACCTCGCTAGAAATTCTTTCTTCGAGATCGATCTTGATCTCGGGGTGAGCGGTAGCAAAAGCCGCCAGCTCCGCGGGCAGGAATTCGATAATTGCCGACGTGTTGGCGTGCAGCCGTACGTGGCCCCGTACGCCGCGGCTGTATTCGCTTAAATCCGCACTCAAGCGATGGGCGCCGTCGAGCAACGTGCGCGCATGGTGGAGCAGGGCATCGCCGGCCGGGGTCAAGGCCACGCCACGAGCGCGCCGATAGAGCAGCGGCGTGTCTAGACTGGCCTCGAGATCGCTGATTCGCTTGCTGACCGCGGCCAGCGCCATGTGCTCGCGTTCGGCGGCGGCGGTTAGCGCGCCGGTGTCGGCGATGGCCACGAATAGGCGCAGTGTGACGAAGTCCAGTCGTTTCATGGGGCCTCTGACAGCAGTGGACCAAAAAGACTAGCATTCGCCAAAGACGAAGGCAGCCTTGGCGATCGTCTTATTGTCGTCGTCGCCCGCGGCTGGGCATGCTCGCCCGATAACGAGATCACGACAGCCATGTACGTGATCCATTCCTGAGGAGAGGAGCTGATCATGTCCGCCAAGCCTGAGCGCGTCACGCGCCGGCGAGAGCCCATCCGTACCCGCTGGATCTGGGCCGTCTTTGCCGTTTTGTTCGTCATGCTCAACCCGTGGTATTTCGGCAGCGGTGCCACCCGGCTGGTGGGCGGGGTGCCGCTTTGGGCGTTGATCATTCTGGGGGTGAGCCTGGCGCTGTCCGTGTTTCTCCACTACGTCTGTGTCGTCCACTGGCAGACCGAGGAGGACGGCGATGAATGACTCGAGCGTAGAACTGGCGTTCGCTGGCGCCTCCGGCATCACGGTGCTGGTGGCCTACGGCCTGCTGATGCTGCTGGTCGGAGTGCTCACCTGGCTGGCCAATCGCGGCCTACACCAGAGCGTGGACGAGTATTATCTCGGCGGCCGCGGCCTCGGCGTGATGGTGCTCTTCTTTACGTTCTTTGCCACCCAGTATTCGGGTAACACGGTGGTGGGGTACCCGCCCCAGGCCTATCGCGTGGGCTATGCCTACCTGGTCTCGGTGCCGTTTTTTATCACCATCATCCTGGCCTATCTGGTGTTCGCCCCGCGGCTCTATACGCTGGGTCGCCGGCTGTCGCTGGTGACGCCGGTGGACTGGATCCATCAACGTTTCCAGTCGCGTGCGCTGACCACCGTAGCCGCTATTCTCATGCTTTATGCGCTGGCCAACTATCTGCTGGAGCAGTTTGTGGCCATCGGCCAGGGCGTGTCCGGGCTGACGGGCGGCACGATTCCCTATCAGGTGGGCGTGGTGTTCTTCATCGTCATCATGGTGGTCTATTCCTGGCTGGGCGGCATGCGCTCGGTGGCCTATACCGACACGCTTCAGGGCATCGCACTGTTGTTCGGTGTGATCATGTTGTTGGTGGGCTCGCTGATGTATTTCGGGGGGCCGGCCGATGCCGCAGCGATCATGGCCGCCAACACGCCGGAAAAGTTGGCGCCACCGAACGGGCCGGGCCTGCTTCGATGGCTGTCTCTGTTATTGCTGGTCGGTATCGGTGCAGCGGTATATCCGCATGCGGTGCAGCGGATCTTTTCGGCCCGGTCCGAGGCCACGCTCAAGCGTTCGTTCATCCGTATGGCGTATATGCCGTTTGCCACGGCGGGCGTGGTGTTCGTGGTGGGCATCATCGGCATCGCGGCCTTTCCCGGTTTGGACACGGCCGGGTCTGAGCAGCTGGTAGGGCGCATGGCCAGCGCCTTGGCCAATCAGAACGCTATCTTCTATTGGGCGATGGTGCTGCTGTTCGGCGGCGTGATCGCGGCGATTGTGTCCACGGCGGATTCGGTGCTGCTGACGTTCTGCTCGATCGTCTCGCACGATCTATATGGCCGGTTCGTCAATCGTGACGCGCCCCAGGCGCGCCAGATTCTGGTGGGCAAACTGGTGGGCCTTGTCGCCGTGGTGATTCTGGTCATCATTGCTTGGTATCCGCCGGCCACGCTGTACCAGATCTTTGTACTCAAGTTCGAGCTGCTGATCCAGGTCGCGCCGGCATTGATGATGGGCCTGTACTGGTCGCGCATGAATCGACGCGCCACGCTGATCGGTATGCTGGCAGGTGCGGTGTTTGCGTCGGCTTTGACGCTAGCCGGCTATCGCCCGCTGGGTCTTTTCAACGGGCTTTGGGGCCTGTTGTTGAATCTCGCAGTCTGTGTCGGCGGCAGTCTTTTGATGCCGGCCAAGGCAGACGAACGCGAGCGCGCGCTGTCGTTGACGGCGTCGTAGGTGACACAGCAGCGCGGCCGTCACGGGCGGCCGCGAGTGCTTGGCCTACAGGTTATTCGGGATACCAGCTGATTGTCATGGCGAAGGTTTCGCGGTTATGACACCGGTCGTCCACCCGAAAACCACGGCGCTGAAAATGCCGTTTGATGCGGTTTAAATCTTCGGCGTCGATGTTGTCGCGCGACAGAAAGGCCACGGTGTGACCGCGATGTTTCTGTGACGCATCGCGAATCGCCTCGTTCAGAGCTTCTACCGCTTCGGCAGGCCCGTCGCTGGCGGTCTGCATGTTGGCGCGTGCCTGTTCGGCATCGATGGTATGTGTCTGCATGACGGATCTCCTCTCATCCGTGTTGTTGTCATCAGACGGTGTCAACCATCGTGGCGGAGTCCCCAAGGGCCCGGCAATTAGCCAAAATGCTTACGTGGAAACGCGCGGTTTAGTGGGCTTCCTCGGCCAGGCGCTCGTCGAGCATCGCCAGTACGGCGCGCTCTTCGGGGCCGGACCATGCCTCACGATCAAGCTGGTCCTCGATCAGATCTGCGAAGTGGCGCAGCGTACGGCCGTCCAGATAGTGGGCAATCACCTGCGGGTGGATATAGCTTTCGCGGGCGATGGCCGGCGTGTTGCCCAGCCGCTCGGCCACGCGTTTGACCGCATCGACCACGTTTTTCTTGGCGTCTTTTTCGGCGTCTACCGGGCCGAGCTCGTCCAGGGCGAGGGCGGCCAGTGAGGTGCCGGCCCAGGTCCGAAAATCCTTGGCCGAGAACGCCTCGCCCATCACGTCGTGGATATAGTCGTTGAGATCAGCCGAGTCCACGTCGACGCATTGGCCGTCGGCATCGTAATACTTGAAGATTTCATAGCCGGGTAGATCGTCCAGCTCGGCCACGATGGTGGCCAGGCGGTTATCGGCCACCTCGCGATGCTGGCTCTGACCGGACTTGCCCTGGTAATCGAATATCAGGGTGTCGTCTTCGATGGTCAGATGCTTTGAGCGCATCGTGGTCAAGCCGTAGGAGGCGTTCTCTTCGGCGTAGCGCGCCGAACCGGGCCGAAAATAAGCGGTATCGATAAGTCGAACCATGCAGGCCAGCACCTGCTCGCGGGTATGTTCGGTGTGGCGCAGGTGCTGGCCGGTTACGCGCCGCATGTGTGGTAGCTGGCGCGCGAAGGTCAGCAGGCGGTCGAATTTGGCGGCTTCTCGCTTCGAACGCCACTCCGGGTTATAGACATACTGTTTGCGCCCGGCCTTGTCGCGGCCGCTGGCAAAGACCCGTGCCTCGGTATCCAGCGTGATTTCCACCGATTCCCAGGCCGGCGGGATCACCAGGCTCTTGATCCAGCGCCGCCAGGCGCGATCGGTCAGCGTGGCGCCGTACTCGTCGCGATAGGTATAGCCGCTGCCCCAGGGTTTTCTATAGACCCGCTCGGGCAGCTCATCGTCGGTCGAATCCTGCATGCCCGCTCTAGTTCAAATCGAGGATTTTGGATGCGTTGTATCAGCGGCCGAGCGCGACGGATCGTAGGCCCGGAACGCGAGGCGAAAGAAGAAGACGTAGCTTGCGAAGAAACCGGCGGCGACGTAGAAGGGAGCAGCCAGATAGCCGGCGCCGAAGAATACACCGGCAATGACCGGCCCGGCGGCTCGCGGGAGCTGGATCGCCAGGCTTGATGTGCTGGCCGCGACACCACGCCGGTGGCCGCGCACCAGACTGACCGTCAAGGCCTGGCGCGCGCCGGCCGTGCCGCGGTTTAGCGCCGAGCGCGCGATATGGAGCATTGCGGCCAGGGCGAAGCTGGGCATGAGCGGCAGCGCCAGCAAGATGACGACGCTGGCCAGACGCATCCACACCACCGCCGCGACGGTGCCGACACGATCCACCAGACGGGCAGCGGCCACGGACGCGCCCGCGGTCACGAAGTAGCCCAGCGCCATGACGACGCCGATATCGTCCGGGCCCTGGCCGAAACGAGCCGAGAACCAATAGGCCATC
>DCKU01000159.1 GCA_002320455.1 Salinisphaera sp. UBA1666 | reverse complement strand
CGTTCGAGTCCTCACAGACGGTGCTGCAAGGCGACCAAGCGCAGCGCCTGCCTGATTGGCAGGTCAAGCTTGGCAACGCAGCCGCGGCGTCTGTGAGGCCGAACCGCTTAGCGGCCGGGGCTTTGCGCGCGCTTGATCGGCGTCCGTATTCGCTTGCGTGCAACAAGCACGCCACGCTCTCACTTCCTTGTCAATCGCGCGCAAAGCACCCGGCGCGACCGCGACAGGTTGTGCAGAGCTTCCCCAAAGAATGCATGCCGGCGGCAAGCGACACGCGGGGCGCTGTATATCGGCGGCCGCACCGCACTCCGCCTGCGAAACCACTTCGCCAAGCCGGCCGGCCAACACCGCGTGACGCTTTTAGCCGAGATAACAACAGCGCACATAAAAAAGCCCGCACTCGATAGAGTGCGGGCCGTGATGCCCGGGCCCTTCCGGGCCGAGCGGATTTTCTAGCAGCCGATCAGGCCGCGGCCGTACGCTCGTCGCGAGCCGCCTGTTCGATCAGGCGCTCGGAGACGGACCGACGCAGCATGGCCTGGGCCCGCTCGATGGCCCGGTCCAGACCCTCGTGCTGAATCTTGAACTGCTTCTGCGCACGCGCCTTGAGCTCATCCGCGCTCGGCAGATCCGGCAGTTCCAGCTCGGCCACATAGGCCTCGGCCGCGCTCCACTTGTCACGGGCGTGACCGCGCAGGTCATCCATGATGTGGCTGCCTTCCCAGCGCTGGCGCAGGTTAGCCGTAATACGGTCGGCCGAGAAGCCTTCCGCGATATAGACCGCACACTTGTCGATGATCTTCTGCGTGGGGGCTTTCTCATTGGCCAGGATGGTCTTGGGCGGCTGACGCAGATCCCAGACCAGGCCGACCTTCTCTAGGCCCTTGAGCATGTAATAGGTCACATCGATTTCCCACCAGAAGAACCCGTTACGCGCGGTCGCCGGGTAGTAGTGGTGGTTGTTATGCCAACCTTCGCCCAGCGACAGCAGCGCCAGGAACCAGTTGTTGCGCGAGTCGTCACCGGTGAGATAACGCTGACGCCCGATCATGTGGTTCAGCGAGTTGATAGTGAAGGTGGCGTGATAGACCAAAATGGTGGAGAGCATGAAGCCCACCAAGAAGCCCGACCAGCCGCCGACCAGACCACAGAAGATCGCGGTCAGGATGCCCGGCATGTACTGGTGGCGCTCGATCCAACGCAGCTCCGGGTACTTCGAGAAGTCCTTCATCAGGTCCATATCGGGATTGGACCGCGCTTCGCGATAGATCCAGCCGATGTGGGCATCGAAGAAGCCGTACTGGCGCGGGCTGTGACCGTCGTCTTTTTCGTCGGTATCACGATGGTGCTCGCGATGCTTGGCCGACCACCAGAGCGGGCCTTTCTGCATCGCGGTGGCGCCCAGAAACGCCATGACGAACTGGAACACGCGGCTGGTCTTGTAGCCGCGGTGAGAGAAATATCGGTGATAACCGCCCGTGATACCGAACACACGCGCGATATACAGACCCACACAGAGCGCGATCGACGTCGCGGTGAAGCCGGTCCAGAAGATACCGATGAGGCTTAGATGCATCAGACCCATGGGGATGAAGTTCCACCAGTCGAAGTGGTCATCCATGTGCTGATTGCCCGGGAAACGTCTTTCGCTCATTGCAGGCGAACCTCGTCAGACACTAGAAAATCGTTGGTGTGCACAACCGTACACACATGGCTCAAGTATGCGACGGATGAGAATGGTTTTCAAGAAAATAGCGCTTACGTCATCCGGTGTACTGCGGATGCCGGCAATCAGGTAACACTATTGCCTGAGATGATGCGCAATACGCAGACTATCGACAACAGTGCCGATGCGCGTCAATGCCCGCGATTCAGTCAGCCGACAGGCCGGCGAAATCAAACAGCTCTCGGTCGGCCATCTGCGAGGGAGCGATTCGCGTCATCGAGCGAAAGATCCGCTCCGAACGGCCGGGATCAGCGGCTTCCCACTCGGCCAGCATGGCCTTGACGTTCTGGCGCGCCAGATTGTCCTGTGACCCGCACAGGTTGCAGGGAATGATCGGGTGCTGGGCCAGCCTCGAGAACTTCTCGATGTCTTTCTCCGCGCAATAAGCCAGCGGGCGTATGACGACGTTGTCACCGTCGTCGGACAACAGCTTGGGCGGCATTCCCGCCATGCGACCGCCGTGGAACATGTTGAGAAACAGAGTCTCGACGATGTCGTCTCGGTGATGGCCCAGGGCAATGCGATTGAAGCCCTGCTCGCGCGCGTATCGATACAGAATGCCGCGGCGCAGGCGCGAACACAGCCCGCACATCGTGGCTCCCGGGGCGATCTTGTCGGTGACCACCGAATAGGTGTCGCGCTCGATGACTTCGTAATCAACGCCCAACTCGGCGAGATAGGCCGGCAGGACATGCTCGGGGAAGCCCGGCTGCTTCTGATCCAGATTGACCGCGCGCAGCGTGAAATCGATGGGTGCGACACGCTTTAGATATAACAAGGTGTCCAACAGCGTATAGCTGTCTTTACCGCCGGATAGACAGACCATGACCCGATCGCCGTCGCGGATCATGTCGTAATCCACGATTGCTTGCCCAGCCAGACGGCGCAGCCGCTTGGTCAACTTCTTGGCGGCCACGCTGCCCGGCGTCAGGCCGGCCGGCGGACGGGTATCCAGTACGGGAATCTCGCTCATGGCGTGCTCGACGGAGTGAATGACGCAGACGTAGGCGTCGGACCAGCAGAATGCGGCGTGTTGGTATCACACCCGCGCGTGGCGCGACAACCAACGCACCCACCATCTATGCGATCAGGCCAGCGCGATCAGTTCTTGGATGATACGCCGGCTGGGGGCGACATATGCCGCGCCGAACATACGCGCGTGATTGAGCAGGTGGTAAAGCTGATACAACGGCCGGCGGATCTCTCGATACTCCGCGCGCATCGGCCAGCTGCCCCAGTAGGCTTCATAAAACGCCGGACCGAAACCGCCGAACAGCTCGGTCATGGCCAGATCGGTCTCGCGATCGCCGTAGTAAACCGCCGGGTCGTAAATGACCGGCCGGCCGTCGGCGTCCATGGCCATGTTGCCCGACCACAGATCCCCATGGAGCAGCGACGGCTCGGGCGTATGGCCGGCTAAAAGATCAGACAGCACGGCCAGCAGGCGATCGCCATCGCGTGCCAGAGCGGGCTGATCCGCGGCCAGCGCGTCGAGCATCGCCGCCAGGCGATTCTCGCGCCAGAACTCCAGCCAGTCGCCGTGCGGCGTGTTGTATTGGCGCGTCGCGCCCAGCAGGTTGTCCTGCTGCCAGCCGTGGCGGGGTGCCACGATGCCGTGCATCTCCGACAACGCTTCGCCGAAGCGGATCAGACAGGCCCGATCGGCTCGCTGGAGCGGGATATATTCGCTCACCAGATAGGCCCGTTCGGCAAGCCTGCCCTGAGCGATCACCTGCGGCACGCGGATCGAGCGTGGTTGGGCCAGCTCTTCAAGACCGGCCGCCTCGGCAGCCAGCATGGGCGCAGCCTCGGGCCGATCCAGCTTGACGAAAAACCGGCGCTCGTCGCGGCCGGTCAACACAAACGCCTGACTGGCATCCCCGCCGGTGGCCGCCTGCTGGCCGGCCGGGGCAAAGGCCCGCCCGGTGGCCTGCTCGATGCGGGCCGCGAGCTGTTGGATCACCGCGGCGCTCAAAGCGGGACCACGCCCAACTTCTTGCGCAGACCGTTGCCGGCGCCGAGCGCGTCACAGAGCTCGGCGAGCGCGGGAGAATCCACCGCCTCGCGCTGGGTTGTCTGCTGTTCATCGCTTAATGCGACGCCGGTGACGATCGTGGCCAGACGCTTGGACAGCCGGGCCTGATCTGCGTGGTCGGCCAGCTTGTCGGCCAGGCTCTGGCTGGCGCGCAGCTCCGAGGCCGCCAGTCCGTCGAGATCCGCCAGGAGAGCGTCCAGCGACGGCCAGCGCGCCAGCAGCGCCGCGGCGCGCTTTGCGCCGATGCCGGGCACCCCGGGAATATTGTCGACCGTGTCACCGACCAGCGCCAGATAATCGGGAATCTGCTCACAGGTAACGCCGAACTTGTCGTATATCGCGGCCCGGTCATAGCGCGTGTCGCGGCCGAAATCCCAGAGCACGTCGTTCCTGTCGGCGCGCAGCAGCTGGGCCAGATCCTTGTCAGAGGACACAATCGTTACGTCCGTGGCCGCATCCTGCATCAGCGTGCCGATCAGGTCGTCGGCTTCATAGACCGGGCTCGAGACGGTGGCCACACCGAGCGCGCAGGTCAGAGCGCGACATGCAGCGATCTGCTCGACCAGCGCCTCGGGCGGCAATTCACGCGTGGCTTTGTAATCCGCATACAGCTCGTTGCGGAACGAGGACGTCAGCGACTCATCAAAGCACGCCACGGCCGCATCGCGCGCCGCTGAATCATCCAGCAGTCGGGTGAGACAGTCCGCATAGCCGTGAACCGCGTTCAGGCTGCGACCGTCGCGACCGGTGATACTCGACGGCAAGGCGTGGTATGCCCGAAATATATAGACGCTGGCATCGATCAGAAGCATGGGCATAGTTTATGTTCTGTCGGATGTCAGCGCACCTCGGAGACGATTGAAATGACGCGATTTTCCAAACGCCTGACCCTGCAGGCCGCCACCCTGGCCTGCGGCGTGGCTATTCTAGCCGGCCCCGGCAGTGCCTTGGCCGATACCACGCTGACGTATACCGGTGCCTCAGGGACTCACGACGTCGCGATCACGCCTGAAGCCGTACGTATCGACGACGAAGGCCAGTGGCAGCTTTATCGCGCCGACGACCCGGCGATCCTGTCGGTCGAGCCGGCCGCGCGCACCTATACGCGCCTGGATCGCAGCAGTGCCGCACGTATCCGCAGCCAGATGGATCAGCTGCGTAGCCGCATGGAGCAGCGCCTGTCGCGCCTGCCCGAGGGCAAGCGCACGGCCGCACGCGTGGCCATGGCCGATGAGGTCCCTGGCTTGGGCGGTACGGGCCGGGTCGGCCTAGAAGCCACCGGCGCCCGCGACACGGTCAACGGGGTGCCCTGCAAGGTTTATCAGGTCATTCGCAACGGAGCCGCTGCCGATACGATGTGCGTGGCCAGCGCTGGCGCGCTCGGGCTGTCGGGAACCAGCTTCAAGACTGTGCAGTCGATGTTTGGCCTGCTGCAGGAAATGCTTGAAGGCACCGGTCTGGAAGGCATCGGCCTGCCCTATCAAAGCCTCGACGGGATGCCGATCCGCTTCATCGACAGCGTGTCCGGCGAGCAACGCGTCTTGAGCGGCGTGTCGCACGCCACCATTGCCGATAGCCGTTTCGAGATTCCCAAGAGCTTCGTCGAGGAACAGCCCCAGCGACCTAGCGCCGGCTAGGGAAGCTCTGCATAACCT
>DCKU01000121.1 GCA_002320455.1 Salinisphaera sp. UBA1666 | reverse complement strand
GCCTTGCAGGACACGATTTGCGGACACCAACGCGGCGCTCGTATGAAACCTCAACAGGCCCTAGTAATATCCATTGTTAAGACACATTTTCAGATCGGCTCGATAAGCGGCTCTCGCCGTGGCAAAAAAAACAATAGATCGAGCCGAGATGTCGGAGGAGACAATATGTCGGATGTCACGACCGACGAACGAGCGCGCGCGCTCGACGCGGCGGGCCGTATCGGCAAGCAGGAGATGGTCGCAGCACTTCAGGCTAAGTTGCCTGACGACATCGTGCTGCACGACGAGGAAAGCCTGAGGCCGTTCGAATGCGATGGCCTGTCGGCGTATCGCATGTTGCCGATGATCGCGGTGCTGCCCTCGACCATCGAGCAGGTTCAGACCGTGATGCGGATCTGCTACGAATACGACACGCCCGTCGTGGCCCGCGGGGCCGGCACCGGCCTGTCCGGCGGGGCGCTGCCGCTGGAGCGCGGTGTGCTCTTGTCACTGGCCAAGTTCAACCAGATTCTGGATGTGGACACCGACAACATGCGGGCCACGGTACAGCCCGGCGTGCGCAATCTGGCCATTTCGCAGGCTGTGGATCATCTGGGGCTGTATTACGCACCCGACCCGTCCTCGCAGATTGCCTGCTCGATCGGCGGTAACGTCGCCGAAAACTCCGGTGGCGTGCATTGCCTGAAGTACGGATTGACCACACACAACATCGTCAAGCTCGAGATTGTGACCGTCGACGGGGAGCGCTTGACCATCGGCAGCGATGCGCTCGATTCGCCCGGCTATGATCTCTTGGCGCTCATGACCGGCTCTGAAGGGCTGTTGGGCGTCATCGTCGAAATCGTGGTCAAGCTGCTGCCCAAGCCGGAGCTGGCTCGCGTGGCCATGGTGGCCTTCGACGACGTCCGGGCCGCAGGCGACGCCGTTGCCAATATCATCAAGGCCGGTATCGTGCCGGCCGGCCTGGAAATGCTCGACTCCCCGGCCATCATTGCAACGGAAGAATTCGTCCACGCAGGCTATCCAACCGAGGCCGCGGCTATTCTGCTCTGTGAAATCGACGGCACCGAAGCCGAGGTGGCCGAGGACATCGAGCGCGTGCGCCAAGTGGTCAACGAGTCCGGCGCCGCGGATGTCCGCATTTCGGAAAACGACGGCGAGCGCGCCCTCTTCTGGGCCGGGCGCAAGGCGGCATTCCCGGCCATGGGCCGTATCTCGCCGGATTACTACTGCATGGACGGCACGATTCCGCGCAAGGCCCTGGCCGACGTGCTGATTGGCATCGGCGAGCTGTCCAAGAAATACGGCCAGCGCGTGGCCAACGTCTTTCATGCGGGCGATGGCAATCTGCATCCGCTGATTCTCTACGACGCCAACAATCCCGGGGAGCTGGAGCGCACCGAGGAATTTGGCGGCGCGATCTGCGAGCTCTGTCTGGAACACGGCGGCAGCATTACCGGTGAACACGGCGTCGGCGTCGAGAAGATCGACCAGATGTGCGTCCAGTTTCCCGAACCTGAGCTGTTGCAGTTCCACGCCGTCAAGGCAGCCTTCGACGACAAGACATTACTCAACCCCGGCAAGGCCGTACCCACGCTGCACCGCTGCGCTGAATTCGGCGCCATGCACGTACACAACGGCGAGCTTCCGCACCCCGAACTGGAGCGGTTATGAGTTCCACGATCGCGTCAACCGATCAGACCGACGCCCTGACCGAGCAGGTCACCGCAGCCCATGGCGCGGGCCGCCCGCTGGCGATCAAGGCCGGCGGATCGAAAGCATTCCTGGGTGAACGCGTGGATACCCGCAACCACGAAGCGCTGGATATCACCGGGCATCGCGGCATCGTGTCCTATGAGCCCGGCGAGCTGGTGGTGACCGCACGCGCCGGCACACCGCTGGCCGAGATTGAGGCTGCGCTGGACGCCGAAGGCCAGCGACTGGCCTTCGAGCCTCCCTATTACGGTTCCCAGGCCACGCTCGGCGGCACCATCGCCGCTGGCGTGTCGGGACCGGCGCGCCCTTATGCGGGGGCGGCCCGTGATTTCGTGCTGGGCGCCAAGATCATCAACGGGCGCGGCCAAGTGCTGCGCTTTGGCGGGGAGGTCATGAAAAACGTCGCCGGCTATGATCTGTCGCGCTTGATGGCCGGCTCGTTCGGCACGCTCGGCGTGTTGCTCGAGATCAGCCTGAAGGTGCTGCCGCGACCGCGCACGCAGGCGACCCGTGTTTTCGAGCACAACGCCGAGCAGGCCCTGGCCGCGTTTTCCAGCTGGGCCGCCCGCCCCTGGCCGGTTTCCGGCGCCTACTGGGAAGCCGGTACCACCCACCTGCGCCTCTCCGGGGCCACCAGCTCGGTCAAAGCCGCCTGTGAGGCACTCGGCGGCGAGGCTCTGGACGACGACGTGACCTTCTGGCGCGGCGTGCGCGAGCACGAGCGCGCCCTGTTCACCGATGCCGCCCGAGGGGATCTATGGCGCATGTCCTGTGCGCCGGCGGCGCCTCTGGCGGACCTGCCCGGCGAACTGGCGCTTGACTGGGGCGGCGCACAGCGCTGGCGCGTCACCGACGCCCCAGCCGATGCCGTGCGCGCCGCCGCCCGGCTGCACGGCGGGCATGCCACGCTCTATCGCGGCGAGGCACAGCCCCGCGGCCAGGCTTTGCCCGATGCCCTATTAGCCGCCCACCGCCGACTCAAAAACGCCATGGACCCGGCCGGCATCTTGAATCCCGGCCGCCTGTTTCCGGAGGGCTGACCTATGCAGACCTCGATAGTTGAATCATTACGCAATACCCCCGACGGCCAGGAAGCCGACCGGATCCTGCGCGCCTGCACGCATTGCGGCTTTTGTACCGCAACGTGCCCGACGTATCAGCTGACCGGTGACGAGCGCGACGGTCCCCGCGGGCGGATCTATATGATCAAGCAGATCTTGGAGGGCACAGAGCCCACCGAGCGCACGCAGTATCATCTGGATCGTTGCCTTACATGCCGGGCCTGCGAGACCACCTGTCCGTCGGGCGTGGAATACGCCAAGCTGGCCGATATCGGCCGGCATCTTGTTGACCAGACGGTCGAGCGCAGCGGACGCGAAAAAGCGATCCGCTTCGCGCTGCGTCATATCGCCGCCTACCGGCACCGGTTTGCGTTTGTACTGGCCATGGGGCGGGCGGTCGCACCGCTGCTTGTCGGCCCGCTGGCCGGCTTACGTGAAAAGATTCCCCCGCGGCGCGACGCCACGCAAACGCCCAGCGAGCGGCGCCACACGCGCAAGATGCTGGTATTGCAGGGCTGCGTACAGCCGGCGGCCGCCCCTAACACCAACGCCGCAGCGGCGCGTCTATTCGACCGGTTGGGTGTGGACCTGGTGGCTGCTCCGGGCGCCGGGTGTTGCGGGGCTTTGAACCAACACCTGTCACAACGGGACCAAGCGCTGGACAACGCGCGCCAGAACATCGATGCCTGGTGGCCCTACATCGAGGACGGGGCCGAGGCCATCGTGATGACCGCCAGCGGCTGTGGTGCTGAGGTTTGTGAATACGGGCACATGCTGCGTAATGACCCGGCCTACTCCGCGCGTGCCGCACGCGTCTCGGAGCTCACTCGCGATCTGTCGGATGTGCTGGCAAGCGAGGATCTATCGAATCTCGCCGAGGTCGGCGGCGGCAAGAAAGTGGCTTATCATCCGCCGTGCACGCTACAGAATGCGCCCGGCCTGCACGACAACGTCGCAGAAATACTCGCGCAGGCCGGCTACCAGCTCACCCCGGTCGCGAACTCGCATCTATGCTGCGGCTCGGCCGGGAGTTACTCGATCCTCCAGCCGGAAATGGCCGGTGAGCTACGTCAGAACAAGCTTACAAGCCTGTCCGCCGGTCACCCGGATCTGATCGCCACGGCCAATATCGGCTGTCAGCTTCATCTAGAAGCCAAGGCCGGGATACCGGTACGCCACTGGATCGAGCTACTGGCCTGACGCGGTGAGAGGCTGCGCTCGCGGGTGTCGTTTTATAAGGCGCCCGGGGTGCGGTCCGTGCTCCCGGCAGGCTATTGCCCCCCAGGATTTGTTTTTGACGGCTAAAGGGCGTGTCGTCATAAGATAAG
>DCKU01000182.1 GCA_002320455.1 Salinisphaera sp. UBA1666 | reverse complement strand
CGTCTGTGACCAAGTTGATTTTCTTGGCGAACGCGACCCGCGAGAGGTTGTGCAGATCTTCCCTAACGACGTAATTAAGCGAGACGCGATGAGCGACAAGAGCCAGGCCACCGATTGGATCGGCGGTGTCCACGCCGTGACCGCTGCCCTTGAGGCAGGGCAGAACATCCGGCGTATTCGCCTGGCACGCGACAAGGCCGATGGACGTACGCGGGCGTTAACGGCGGCTGCCGACAAAGCCGGCGTGCCGGTCGAAACGCTGGAGCGCGGCGCGCTGGACAAAGCACTGCCCGATATCAACCATCAAGGCTGTGCAGCCGAGCTGGTCACCGGCCATGTGCTTAAGGAATCCGAGCTGCCGGCGCTTCTGGCCCGCAGCCCGCGGCCCTGGGTGTTGGCTCTGGATCAGGTTCAAGACCCGCATAATCTGGGGGCATGTCTGCGTAGCGCGGCGGCTGCCGGCGTGACCGCCGTCATCGCCCCGCGAAAGCGGGCCGCCGGGCTAACGGCTGCGGCGCGCAAGGTGGCCGCCGGCGGTGCTGAAATCGTGCCGTTCGTGCCGGTGACCAATCTGGCGCGAGCGCTCGAACGCTTGAAGGCCGACGGGTTTTGGGCGGTGGGCCTGGCCGGCGATAGCCATGCCTCGATCTATGCCACAGCTCTGCCTGAACGTATCGTCTGGGTCGCCGGCGGCGAGGCCGGCGGACTGCGAGCGCTGACCGCCGAGCACTGCGATATGCAGGTCTCGATTCCAATGGAGGCCGCCATGGAAAGCCTGAACGTGTCGGTGGCGACCGCGATCGCGTTGTTCGAGACCCGGCGACGGCGCGCCGGCTAATCTCGCTGATACATCGCCTAATTGCGATGTGCGCTCGAACCCTCTACAATCGCGCGCCTTGCGGCCCTCGCGGGCTGCATGTCCTTGCTCCATGACGCCGGACGAAGGTGTTCAGGGGCTATCAACCACAAGGAAACTCCATGCGACATTATGAAATCGTGTTTCTGGTCCATCCGGACCAGAGCGAGCAGGTGCCCGCCATGGTGGAGAAGTACCAGGGCGTCGTCGAAAACGACGGCGGAAAGGTGCATCGCCACGAGGACTGGGGCCGCCGTCAGTTGGCCTATCCGATCACCAAGATTCACAAGGCGCACTATGTCTTGATGAACGTTGAGTGCTCGCAAGAGGCCCGAGAAGAGCTGGAAGACCTGTTCCGCTTCAACGATGCGGTGCTGCGTCATCTGGTCGTGGCCCGGCACAAGGCCGACGTCGATCCTTCGCCGTTGTCCAAAAACGCCGAAAAGTCCGAAAAATCCGACACCAAGGCCCCGGCCGCCAGCTAGGAGATTACCGCTATGGCTCGTTTTTTCCGTCGCCGTCGTTACTGCAAGTTCACCGCTGAAGGCGTTGAAGAGATCGATTACAAGGATATCGAGACGCTCAAGCAGTACGTCACCGAAACCGGCAAGATCGTACCGTCCCGTATCACCGGCACGGCTGCCCGTTACCAGCGTCAGCTGTCCACGGCCGTCAAGCGCGCTCGTTTCTTGGCGCTGCTCCCGTACACCGACCGTCATTCGTCGTAGGAGGTATTCGTGGACGTCGTACTGCTACAGAAAATCCGTAACCTGGGCGATCTCGGCGACACCGTAAAGGTGCGTGCCGGCTACGGTCGCAACTATCTGTTCCCGCGTGGCATGGCCCTGCCGGCCACCAAAGCGAACATGGCTGTCTTCCAGGAGCGTCGTGCCGAGCTCGAAGCCGCCTCGCAGGAGCGTGAAGATCGCGCCAACCTGCGCGCCGGCCAGCTGCGCGGTCAGAGCTTCGTGATCGCCATGCGCGCCTCCGACGAAGGCAAACTCTACGGCTCGGTCGGGCCGCAGGAGATCGCCGAAGTCGTCAACAACGACGGCATCGAGCTTGATCCGCGTGAAGTCACGCTGACCGAAGGCACGATTCGTCAGGTGGGCTACTACGTCGCCGAGCTGACGCTGCACGCTGAAGTGGTCGTCGAAATCGAAATCGTGGTCGCGCAGCAGACCGATATGGGCATCAACATGCCGGCGCGCGTCAACGAGAACACCGAAGACGACGCCACGGCCGAAGAGGTCGAAGGCGAGCGTGTCGAGGATGCCGGCGAGCCGGCTGATGCCTCGGCTACCGAAGCCGATGCGCCGATCGGCGAGCGCGAAGAGCCGTAAGCGTCTCTTTTCGCTGGCACTGAAAAACGCCGCCCTTCGAGGCGGCGTTTTTTTTTGGCGCAGACAATCTGCAGCTAAACAAGAAGCTCGGCATGCCCGCGTGGCAGTAGGCGAGTCCTGTTTACTGTGCGGCACCGCCCGACCAACATCTTCGCCATCTGCGAAATCTGCGGTTAAAACAAACCCCACGCCGCGCAGAAATACAAGCCGTGAATCCGGATCGTCACCTGGCGTAAACTGCGCGTTGTCTCGCGATCACCCGACGCGCCCATGGCTGAATCCAAGCTGCCCCCGCATTCGCTCGAGGCCGAACAATCGGTCATCGGCGGTCTGTTGTTGTCCGAGAAAGCCTGGGACGATGTCGCCGGGGCGATCAACGAGGATGACTTCTACCGCGAGGATCATCGGCTGCTCTATCGCGGCGTTGCCGATCTGGCCGACCGCGGCCAGCCGCGTGATCTCGTCACCCTGACCGAGTGGCTGCGCAATAACGACCTGCTCGACAAGGCCGGCGGGGCCACTTATATCGGCCAGCTGGCCGCGGATATCCCGAGTGCGGCCAATATCAAGGCCTATGCCGATATCGTGCGCGAGCGCTCGGTCATGCGCCAGCTCATCCGCGCGGGTGATCAGATCACCACCTCGTCGTTCGACCCGCAGGGCCAGACCGCCGACGAGCTGCTGGGCACGGCCGAGAAAGAGATCTTTGCGATCGCCGAGCGCGGGCGCAAGGGCGGGGAAGGCCCGATTGGCCTCAACGCGCTGCTCACCAAGGCGGTCAATCACATCGAGCAGCTGGTGGCCCGCGAGGGCGCGTTTTCGGGCGTGCCGACCGGCCTTGCCGAGTTCGACAAGCTCACCAACGGCCTGCAGCCGGCGGATCTGCTGATCCTGGCCGGGCGCCCGTCGATGGGCAAGACCAGTCTGGCCATGAATATCGTGGAAAACATCGCCATCAAGGAAAAGATTCCGGTGGCTGTGTTTTCGCTGGAAATGCCGGCCGAGCAGCTGGTGATTCGTATGATCTCGTCCTGGGGCCGGGTCGATCAGTCGCGCCTGCGCTCCGGGCGGCTCACTGAAGACGACTGGCCGAAGATCACCTCGGCCATCGGCATCATGAACGAGAACGCCAAGCTGTTTATCGATGACACGGCCGGCTTGAGCCCGTCGGAAATGCGCGCGCGGGCCCGGCGTTTGAAGCGCGAGCATGATATCGGCCTGGTGGTGGTGGACTATCTCCAGCTCATGCAGGTGCCCGGCACCAAGGAGAACCGCACCAACGAGATCTCAGAGATTTCGCGCCAGCTCAAGGCCATGGCCAAGGAGCTCAACGTGCCGGTCATCGCCCTGTCCCAGCTCAACCGCCAGGTCGAGCAACGCGACAACAAGCGCCCGCGCATGTCCGACCTGCGTGAGTCTGGCGGTATCGAGCAGGACGCCGACGTGATTCTGTTCGTCTACCGCGACGAGGTCTATAACGAAGACAGCGACGACAAGGGCGTGGCCGAGATCATCATCGGCAAGCAGCGTAACGGCCCGCTAGGCGTGGCACGCACGGCGTTCCTGTCGCATCTGACGCGTTTCGAAAACCTGCAGGATCACTACGACGAGGATTTCATCGACTGATGGAACGTGGGCTTGCCATCATTGATCGCGCCGCACTCGCGCATAACCTCTCACGGGTGCGCCAGCTGGCCCCTGGGCGCGAGGTCTTTGCAGCGGTCAAGGCCGACGGCTATGGCCACGGGGCTGGCGTCGTGGCGGCCACGCTAGCGGCGGCCGGCTGTGACGGTTTTGCTGTCTCCAGTCTGGACGAGGCCCTGCAGCTGCGCTGGGCCGGCATCAGCCAGCCCATCATGACGCTGTCCCAGCCGCTCGGCGCTGACGTGTTGGCGGTCATGGGCGAGCACGACATCACGCCGGTGGTCTTTGAGCGCGCGCATCTGACCGCACTCGCCGCCTATCGGGGGCCGACGCTCGGCGCGTGGATTAAACTGGATTCGGGCATGCACCGGCTAGGCTTTCCGGCCTATGAAGCCGAGGCGTTGAGCGCTGCGATTCACGACATGCCCTCGGTGACGCTGGCCGGCTGCATGACCCATCTGGGCTGTGCCGATGATCCAAGCGACCCACTCACCCACCACCAACTGGCCTGTTTCGACGAGGCGCTGGCGGGCATCGCGGTGCCGCGCTCGATCGCCAACTCGGCCGGAGTGATCGCCTGGCCGGCCAGCCACGGCGATCGTGTGCGGCCGGGCATCATGCTTTACGGCAGCTCGCCGATGGTCGATCGAACGAGCCATGACCTGGATCTGGCGCCGGTCATGCACCTGAGCGCGCCGCTGATTAGTCGACGGGATCTCGGTGCCGGCGAGCCTATCGGTTATGGCGCGAGCTGGCATACGCCCGAGCCCATGCCGGTCGGCGTTATCGGCATCGGTTACGGCGACGGCTATCCGCGCCACGCCCCGTCGGGCACGCCAGTGCTGATCGGTGACGCCATCGTGCCGCTGGTTGGGCGCGTGTCCATGGATATGATCACGGTCGACCTGCGCAACGCTCCCCACGCCGCGATTGGTGATCGGGCCACGCTCTGGGGGCCGGGTCTTCCGGCCGATGACGTCGCCCACGCGGCGGGCACCATCGCCTACGAACTGTTCTGTCGCCTGACCCCGCGGGTGCGCTTCGAGGTTCAGTAAATCGGCCGTCAGCGCCGCTGTAATGCCCGCTTGAAGAAATCCAGCTGATCGGCATTGGCGCGGCGGAAACCGGCGCCGCGATAGATATCGAAGTGGCCGAGATGATAGTGGCGCTCGATAATCAAGTCGTTGTCGTCGGCGCGCTCGATCATGGCCTCCGAGGCCGCCGCCGGGGCCACGCTGTCGTCGTCGCAGATCTGGATGAGCGTTGGGCAGGCCACGCGTGCCAGTTTGCGCCCCGGCCGATACAGGGCCAGCGTGGCCACCATGCGCGCCGTCATGCGGTTATCGAAATCTTGCCGCGCGATGGCTATATAGCCGTCATAGGCATCCGGGGTATTCATGGCAGCCAGCTGACCCGGCGGCGCCACCAGCGGAATACGATACGGCTCGGCGCCGGCCAGGTCGGCCAGCTGATCGCGCAGCGCGGCCAGCGACAGCTTGAGCACGTGCCAGAGGCCATTGCGTTTGAGCACCTCCAGTACCGAGGCCAGGCCGTCTAGCATCGGGCCCTGGGCGATGACCGCAGCGATTCGCGTATCGGCTGCGGCCACCGAGACCACGTGTCCGCCTGAAAACGACGTACCCCAAAGGGCGACCCGGTCGGCGTCGACCCCATCGATGCCGCGCGCCGCGGCAATCGCCGCGCGCCAGTCGGCCAGCTGGGCCGAAACCTTAAGCAACTGGCGAGGCTGTCCGTCGCTGGCGCCGAAATAGCGATAATCGAACAGCAGCACCGCGAAGCCGGCGTCGGCGAACGCTTGCGCATAGGGTTCCAGGCCGGCATCCCGCGTGCCGCCCAGCCCGTGTGCCATGACGATACAGGGCACACCGGCCGGCGTGATTCGGCCCTCGTGTTGGGCGGCATAGAACCAGCCGCGGCAGGTCGTGCCCTGCGAGGTGAACTCGAAGGCTTCGCGGTCGACGTCGGTCACGTCGGCATCAGAAGGCGCGGAATCGCTCATGGATCAAGACAGTGCGTGGAACAAACAAGTGTGCGCCCTAGGTGTGTAAACCCACCAC
>DCKU01000059.1 GCA_002320455.1 Salinisphaera sp. UBA1666 | reverse complement strand
TTAACGACACGTCGGCAATCCAGCGTTCTAGCCCACTGCGCGACTATGACTGCGCGGCGCGGGCTACGTCTCGTCTTGCCGCAAAACAGCGCTTGGCGCGGACTCGTATGAGACCTCAACAGGCCCTTAACGTTTGCGCATCTCACGCGCCGTGGCCACGGCCTGGCGGTGGGCGACCGCAGTACGCGCGGCCTCGGCCAGACTGCGCCGGTCGTAGCCGCGCGGATCAATGGGCGCACAGATACGCAGCTGGGCGGTGATGCCGCGCAGCCGAAACAGATCCTTAAAATGTGGCGCCAGCGGTGCCTCGTTGACCCAGGGCGCCAGCGCGTGATGCATGCCGGGCGGCGTGGTGTCGTCGCAGTAGCGAAGTCCTACGGGCAGCACGAAGTAACCGCCGTCGATAGCCGCAGCAAACAGCCGGGCATGAAACCGCTGTGGGCTGGGGTCGTAGGTGGTCGTACCTTCGGGAAAGAACAGCACCGAGCGCCCGTTGTCCAGCACCTCACGGATCGCGGCACTCGTTTCACCGGTCTTACCCGCGCCCCGTGAGAGAAACAGCGTGCCGCCGGCCCGGGCAAACGAGCCCACGATCGGCCACTTGCCCACCTCGGCCTTGGATACGAACGCTGTGTTGAAGGCCCAGCCCAGCACCAGAATATCCAGCCAAGAGCAGTGATTGGCCACTACCAGCATCGGGGCGGCCGGCGGCTCGCCGTCCAGCTCGACGTTGACCGCGAGCGCGCCCAGCATGCGGCCCAGCCACCAGTTGATCAGGTGCTTGGCATGGCGGCCCAGCAACGCCACGCTGGGCAGCAGGATCACGCCCAGCAGCAGTACGCTGGCAAAATGGATGCCCTTGAGAATGAGCCGGGCACGGCCGAGCAGCGGACGATCGGTAGAAAACGAAGAGTCGGTCGCGGACATAGAGATGCTTGTGCGGGCGCGGGTCAGTCCTGCGGGGCCGGCGGCACGGCCTCGTAGATGGGCTGAAAACGATTGACGATACGACAGAACAGGCGTGCGGTCTGTTCGGTGTCGTAGCGCGCAGAATGCGCGGCCTCGTCGTCCCAGTCCATGCCGGCCGCGGTGGCCGCGCGGCGTAGCACCGTCTGGCCGTAAGCCACGCCGGCCAGCGTGGCCGTATCGAAGCAGGAAAACGGGTGAAACGGGCTACGTTTGATACCGCTGCGCGCGATAGCAGCGTTCAAGAACCCCAGGTCGAAGTGCGCGTTGTGGCCCACCAGTACCGCTCGTTTGCAGCCGGCAGCTTTCATGGATTCGCGCACCAGGCGAAAGATTCGTCCCAGGGCGTCGCGCTCGGGAATGGCCGGGCGCAGCGGGTGATAAGGGTCAATTCCGTTGACCTCCAGCGAGGCGGCCTCGATGTTCGAGCCTTCGAAGGGGGTCACGTGATACGAAATCGACTCGCGCAGATCCAGCGTGCCCTCGTCGTCAAAACCCACCGTCACGGCAGCGATTTCCAACAGCGCATCAGTGGCCTGGTTGAAGCCGCCGGTTTCTACGTCGATAACGACCGGTAGAAACCCGCGGAAACGGCCGGCCATGCGGGGCGAGGCGTCGCTCGCCTGGGATACATCATTCATGACGTGATGGTAGCACTGCGCAACGCTTTGGTTTTGTATACTTGCCGGCTTTGCGAACACCCAACGCGGAGCGCACCCATGAGCGGCGACGTTGCCAAAGTGGTCCTGGCCTACTCGGGCGGACTGGATACCTCGGTCATCCTTAAATGGCTGCAGGACGAGTACGACTGTGAGGTCGTGACCTTCACCGCCGACATCGGCCAGGGCGAGGAGCTATCCGAGGTCGAGCCCAAGGCGCGCGCGCTGGGCGTACGCGAAGTCTATATCGATGACCTGCGCGAGGAGTTCGTCTCCGACTTCGTCTATCCCATGTTCCGGGCCAACGCGATCTACGAGGGCGAGTATCTGCTGGGCACGTCCATCGCCCGGCCGCTGATCTCTAAGCGATTGGTCGAGATCGCGCGCGAGACCGGGGCCGATGCCATCGCACACGGCGCCACCGGCAAAGGCAACGATCAGGTGCGCTTCGAGCTCTCAGCTTATGCGCTGGCCCCGGATATCAAGGTGATCGCTCCGTGGCGCGAATGGGATCTGAACTCGCGCGAGCGGCTTCTGGCCTACGCCGAGGCCAACGGGATCGATATCCGCAAGAAAGCCGACGGCGGCTCGCCGTATTCCACCGACGCCAACGCGCTGCATATCTCTTACGAGGGCGGCGTGCTGGAAGACCCGTGGACACCCGCCGAGGACGTCATGTGGGAGTGGTCGGTCAAGCCCGAAGAGGCCCCGGACACGCCCCAGGAAGTCGACCTGACCTTCACCGCCGGCGATATCACCGCCGTCGACGGCCAGGCCATGAGCCCGTACGGCGTTCTGGCCAAGCTCAACGAACTGGGCGGCGCCCACGGCATCGGCCGCATCGATATCGTCGAGAACCGCTATGTCGGTATGAAGTCGCGCGGCTGCTACGAGACCCCGGGCGGCACCATCATGCTGCGCGCCCACCGCGCGATCGAGTCCATCACGCTGGACCGCGAGGCCGCGCACCTCAAGGATGAGCTGATGCCGCGCTATGCCAAGCTCATCTACAACGGCTACTGGTTTTCGCCCGAGCGGCGGATGATGCAGGCCGCCATCGACGAATCCCAGCACCACGTCAACGGCACGGTGCGGGTCAAACTCTATAAGGGCAGCGTATCGATTGTCGGCCGGTCGTCTGAGAAGGACAGCCTGTTTGACGCGGCGATCGCGACCTTCGAAGACGACCGCGGGGCCTATGATCAGAAAGACGCCGAAGGCTTCATTCGCTTGAACGCGCTGCGCCTGCGGCTGGGACATCGCCAGGGCTGACCGGAGCGATCGGCCCGCGTCGGGATACGATAGGGCAGCGGCGGACGCGTAAGCCGTCTGTCGCGCCCCGGCTGATACAACCGTGTATTCGAACCGGTTTGTATTTCTTTTGCCCGCGGTCTGTTTCACGTAGGCTCGGGTGACCAACACGGACAGGACATGATGGCCATGAAGAAGACGTTTGTACTGGGCGCCTGCGCGCTTGCGCTGACTGCCTGCGGTAATCAGGGCGCATCCAACGACGCCAGCACCGACAACACGGCCTCGAATACGGCCAGCAACACCAGCTCGGCCGACAAGCAGTTCACTAGCGAATCGGCCAAGCGCAGCTACGCGCTGGGCATGGACATCGGTAATTCGCTCAAGGATCTGCCGATGGATATCGACCTGGACCAGCTGACGCAGGGCGTGCGTGACGTCGTCGGCCAGGGCCCGACCAAGATCAGCCAAGACGAGCTGCAGACCGTCATGGAGGGCGTGGTCTCTGACATGCAGGCCGCCCAGCAGCAGGAGCAGCAGAAAGAAGCCCAGGCCAACATGAAGGCCGGTCAGGAGTTTCTGGCCGAGAACAAGAAGAAAGACGGCGTGAAGACGCTGGACGACGGCCTGCAGTACAAGATCATTGCCGAAGGCGATGGCCCCCAGCCGGACGCTAACGACAGCGTGACCGTCAGCTACACCGGTAAGCTCATCGACGGCACCGTGTTCGACAGCTCCGAAGAACGTGGCAAGCCGGTGACTTTCCCGGTCAACGCCGTGATTCCGGGTTGGACCGAGGCCTTGCAGATGATGCACGCCGGCGGCGAATACCAGCTGTTCATCCCGCCGGAGCTGGCCTATGGTGAGCGCGGCGCGGGCGCCAAGATCGGCCCGAACGAGACGTTGGTCTTCAACGTCAAGCTGGTCAGTGTCGATAAGAACAAGGGCACCGGCGAGCAGGACGACAGCAGCGACGATAGCGCCGAGCAGTAAGTTCGGCTCGGCTACGCTTGCAGATCGAAAAGCCGCCGGTTCTGCCGGCGGCTTTTTTATGCGCGAAACACCCGCGCGAGACGTTTAGAGCGCCTACATCACCGGCCGAATGCCCATGGCCGCGAAGTCGTTGACCTCGAAATTGGCCCGGAACATGTCACGCAGCGTCTTGGCCTGGGCGTCGTAGGCGTCTTGATCGGCCCACGTGTTACGCGGATCCAGAATCTCGGCCGGTACGCCGGGACATTCGCGCGGCATGGACAAGCCGAATACCGGGTGGCTATCACAGGCGACATCGTCCAGCGCGCCCGACAGTGCGGCCGCCAGCAGCTTGCGTGTATGGTCAATCGAGATCCGCTTGCCGACGCCGTAGGGTCCGCCGGTCCAACCGGTATTGAGCAAGACACAGCGCGCGCCATGAGCCTGCATCTTGTTGGCCAGCAGTTCGGCATACACCGCCGGCGGGCGCGGCATGAACGGCGCGCCGTAACAGGCCGAGAACGCCGCCTGTGGCTCGGTGACCCCCACCTCGGTGCCGGCCAGCTTGGCGGTGAAGCCCGAGACGAAGTGATACATCACGTCGTCGGTCGACAGCATCGAGATCGGCGGCAGCACGCCGAAGGCATCGGCGGTCAAGAGCACGATCGTGGTTGGGTGCGGGCCCTGTGCGCCGGGCGCGACGTTATCGTTGGCTGCCAGCGGATAGGACAGACGCGTGTTTTCGGTGATCGAGTTGTCGGTGAGATCAAGATCTTGCGGATCGGTTTCGGCTAGCGGCTTGCCGGGCAGGGGCGGGACGTTCTCGATCACCGAACACGGCATGGACAGCGCATGAGCGATGACAGGCTCGGCGGTCTTGTTCAGATCGATGAGCTTGGCATAACAGCCGCCCTCGAAATTCGACACGCCGCTAGCGGTCCAGGCGTGCTCGTCGTCGCCAATGAGCTGGCGCTCGGGATCAGCCGACAACGTGGTCTTGCCGGTTCCCGATAGACCGAAAAGAATTGCCGTGTCGGCATCATCGCCCAGATTGGCCGAGCAGTGCATGGGCAGCTCACCGCGCTCGGGCAGGCCATAGTTCATGACCGTGAACATGGTCTTTTTGACGATGCCGCAATAGTCGGCCGGGCCCAGAACGAGCGCTACGCGGTTTTCCAGATCGACGATGACGGCCCGCTCGGACAGCGTCGCGTCACGCGCCGGGTCACACACGAAGCTCGGCGCGTTGATCAGCGTCCAGCGACGTGTTTCCGGCTCGGGCACGTCGACGGCGTCGGCAAACATGTTCTGGGCGAACAGCGCATGGGTAGCGTATTCGGCCACCAGCCGATAGGGCACGGCATAGTCGGCATCCCAGCCGCAATAGGTGTCTTGAACGTAGAGATGACCGCCGCGGGCGTTGAGATGATCGATCACGCGCGGCAGCAGGGCGTCGAAGGCCTCGGGCGAGAATGCCTGGAAGTCGCGTTTCCACCAGATGCTGTCCACGACCGACTCGCGGGCTACGGCAAAGGTATCGCCGACCGGGCGGCCGGTGCAGTCCGGGTGCGAGTAATAGACCAGCGGACCCTCGGCGCCCAGGCGTGTGGCAAACGCTTTCTGCTCGTCGGCGGGTCCGTCGCGGCGGACCCGGCCGCGATCATTGGCGATGGCCTCATCGAACAGAACAGTGCGTTCCAGATTATGTCGAAACTCGATGCCGGCCAGTCCCAGCGAGCGCTCCAGATCCGTGGCTAATGTCATGCGCGAACTCCCAGGCGACCGGCGCCCTCTCGCAAAAAATCAAGAGATTAGAAAAGTAGGGTTTGGGGCGCAACGCCTAGCCAGCCGATTCCGCGATGGGATCGTTTCCTTCGTGAAATCGGGCGGTTAAGTGCTGTGCCCACGCCGACGATCAGTCGTCGGCGCGATTCTCAGTGACCGTGACCGGCTCGTCTGCGCGGGGCGCGGTGTTGGGCACCCGAGCCACCAGCGTGCCATCAGCCAGGCCGTCGATCTGTCCGGCCGCGGTCTGCGCGCGGTAATCGTAGAGATAGAAATGCAGCGGCTTGTTGTCTTCGTTGACGAGCGCTAACCGTGCATTGACCAAAAGCGTGCCGTAGAAGCGGGCATCGCCGGACTGCAGCCAGATATAGCTATCGGTCGAGACCGGCGGGTCGTCAAAGGTGGGCACCGGCTGATCGCTGGTAAATTCCAGCGTCATGCCGGCCGGGGAGAGCGCTACCGACTTGATCCGGTCGATTTCAAGCGTCGGCGCGGGAAACAGACGTTCGGGGTCCATGATCAGCGTGTCGCCGTCCAGGCGCGCGCCCGGGCGATCGAGCGGGGTGATATCGGCCAGCGTCAGGCCGATAGCATCCAGCACCGGACGAAGCGGCAGCCCGAGGCTTGTGACCTGATCCGGCGTGTAGGCCAGCTTGTTGTCGGGCGTGACCCGCACCGGGCCCGACAGACGAGTCGGTAGACCACCGATGGGGGGCAGGAACGAGCGTAGCCGGGCGCCCACGTCGACGATCAAGCGGCCGTCTTCGGTCGTGTTGGCTACCGACGACAGCGAGCGCGGCGCATAAGACAGCACGTAGCGGTTAAAAAGCGCATCGATCTGTGCCGGCGACAGCGTAACGCGACCGGCATAGATATGAATCCGGTATTGATCGGGGTCATCGAAATTGATCGGCTCGCCGGCGGTTACCGGCACCAGTGCACCCTTGAGCGAATGCACGTGAAAGCCGATGCCGTCGGCGATTTCATAGTCGACGTTTTCGACCTCGATGCCGACACTGGGCGCCTTCGAGTCGCGCGCGGTCGGTGCGCCGGTCGCCGCAGCCAGTCCGCGCGGGATATGGCGCGTCTGCCACTGGTCACGCAGCCGCCGATACTCGCTTTGCTGGTTGTCGATCAGTGCGGGCCGGGTGGCCCGATCCTGTGGATCCAGCGTATTGGGCTTGCCCTCGTCGGCCAGCGCGGCGCCGGCCAGTGTGAGCCCGGCCACCAGGAAACACGCGGTGGCTCGGAGCGCCCAGCGCTTAGGGAAGCTCTGCACAACCTGTCGCGGTCGCCCCACGTGCTTTGCGCGCGATTGACAAGGAAGTGAGAGCGTGGCGTGCTCGTTACACGGTAGCGAACAGTGACGCCGATCAAGCGCGCGCAAAGCACCGGCCGCTAAGCGGTTCGGCCTTACAGACGCCGCGGCTGCGTTGCC
>DCKU01000111.1:2794-4556 GCA_002320455.1 Salinisphaera sp. UBA1666 | reverse complement strand
ATACACCACGATTGAGCATAGCTCATCGAATATCGCATGCTGGCGCAGCAGCCACAGACCTACAGCGGCACCTGCACCCTGATCGCACACGCACCAACCGACAGCCGGACCCATCGCCACTGGCAGATTGAGCACATCGAGTGGAACGGCACCGGCCCGCGAATACTGCGCAGTCTTTAGGGCCTTCTGCGGTGTCAGACGAGCGCCCCAGCGTTCATCCGCCCCGTCGAGAGTCGGCGATTCGTGCCAGCAAAGCTTCCAGCTCCCCCGAACCGGGCGCCCCCAAGCGCGCATCGGCTGCGGCCACGACCCGGTCATTCGCTGGCCCCATGGCAAAGCCGGTTCCGGCCGCTGCCAGCATCGAAACATCCGAATCGGCATCGCCAAAGGCGATGGTGTGGGCGACGTCCAGCTCCAGATGCTGGGCCAACCGTCGCAGGCCATCCCCCTTCGTGGCGGTCGCGGCGTGAATGTCGTAACACTCCGTGCCCGACCACGACATCACCAGCTGCGCATGATGGGCAACGGCGGCGCGGACGTCGTCTAGCGCATCGATGTTGCCATCGCACATGATCTTGAGCGCACGTGCCGGCAAACCCGACGAATCGAGTCGCGGCCCACGCACGCCGGGCACAACACCGCCGCCGGTAGCCTCGTTATCGATTCGCCAGTCCGGGCCGTAGGCCTGCCAGCGGTCTTTCGTGTAGACATGAACACAGCCGCCCTCGGCGACAAACGCCGCGAGAGCCGATGCCAGATCAGCCGGAATATCGATCGGGCTGGCCGCGATTTCGCGACCATCCGGCGCGTTGATGAGCGGGCCGTTGTACGACACGAGATACAGCGGCACCCCAAACGCTGCCGCCAGATCCAACAGTGAGGCTTGCTGGCGCGAGCTGGCCAGCGCCAGTGTAATGCCAGCCTCGTGGAGGCCACGTAAGGCCATAATCTGGTCCCGGCCCAGCGGATGGGCATGGCTAACAAGCGTGCCGTCGATATCGAATACGGCCAGACGCACCGGGTGGTCGAGCATGAGCAGAGCGGCGAGGAATGAGCCCGCGAGTGTCGACCGTGTCGTCGCCGGCGGCAACCGCCGCGTCGCTGATCGCCCCGATCGCGCCCGCCGGCACCGCGGCACGGACCGCGTGAACACGTTAAACTTGAATGACCACGACCCTAGGCGGCCTGTCCGCCCTTCACGCGACAAGGCGATGTATGTTCGAACCGATTGAGCGAGTCCCCGGCGACGCGATTCTCGGGCTGATCCAGCAGTTCAAGGATGACCCCAACCCCCAGAAGGTGGATCTGGGTGTCGGCGTTTACCGCGATGAAGACGGCGTGACGCCAATCATGGGCGCGGTCAAGGCCGCCGAAAAACAGCTCATCGACGACGAAGCCACCAAAGCCTATATCGGCTCCCACGGCGATCCGCAATACGGCGAGCACGTGTTGAAGATGGTCTTTGGCGCCGAGAGTGCCGTGCTGGCCGACAAGCGCGCCAGCGCCACGCAAGCCCCCGGTGGTACCGGTGCGCTGCGTCTGGCCGCGGATTTCATCGCCTCCCAGCTGCCAGGCAAATCGATCTGGCTGTCTGATCCGACCTGGCCCAATCATCTCGGCGTGTTCTCGGCCGCAGGTCTCGAGATCCAGCGCTATCCCTACGTCGATGCTCAGAACCGGCTGGACTTTGACGGCATGCTGGCCGCGCTCGAGAACATCCCCAAAGGCGATGTTGTCGTGCTGCACGCCTGCTGCCACAACC
>DCKU01000111.1:2371-2491 GCA_002320455.1 Salinisphaera sp. UBA1666 | reverse complement strand
GCACGCCTGCTGCCACAACCCGACCGGTTTCGATCTGTCGGCCGACCAGTGGCAGACCGTGCTCAAGGTGCTGAAAGACCGCGAACTGTTGCCGCTCGTGGACTTCGCCTACCAGGGCTT
>DCKU01000111.1:1927-2069 GCA_002320455.1 Salinisphaera sp. UBA1666 | reverse complement strand
CGTGGACTTCGCCTACCAGGGCTTTGGCAACGGCATCGACGAAGATGCCTACGGGCCGCGCCTGCTAGCCGAAAATCTGGACGAAGTACTGATCACCCAATCCTGCTCCAAGAACTTTGGCATCTATCGCGAGCGCACCGGC
>DCKU01000111.1:1268-1631 GCA_002320455.1 Salinisphaera sp. UBA1666 | reverse complement strand
GGCATCTATCGCGAGCGCACCGGCTGCTTCATCGCCGTGGCGCGCGATACCGAGCAGATGGAAAACGTGCGCTCGCAACTGGCCATCACCGCGCGTGAGAACTACTCCAACCCGCCAGCCCACGGCAGCGCGATCGTCGCCACCATCTTCAACTCGGATGCGCTGTATCAGCAGTGGCACGACGAGCTGAAAACCATGCGCACCCGTATCAACGACCTGCGCAAGAAGTTCGTCGCCGGCCTGGAGCCCCACGGCCTCGCCGACCGATTTGCCTACGTCGCTGAACAACGCGGCATGTTCTCCTATACCGGCCTGACCGAAGACCAGGTCAAGACCCTACGCGACGAGCACAGCATCTACATG
>DCKU01000111.1:622-958 GCA_002320455.1 Salinisphaera sp. UBA1666 | reverse complement strand
CAGCATCTACATGGTGGGCTCGGGGCGCGCCAACGTAGCGGGCCTGAACGATGCCAATATGGAATATGTCTGCAACGCGATTGCCAGCGTGGTGAAATAGCCGGCCACGCCGCGAACGCGATCAAGCCGCCGTGCGGGGCCGCCGGCGGTTTTTTTGTGCCGACATGGCGAGCAGCGCTACCCTTTGGCCAGCCATGTCTCGCCCAAGAGAGCCGTCATGAACGAAACGGTTCGCCAGTCCGATCGCGTCGCACTGCGGGTCGTCCACGATATCTGGGATGTCTTTCGCGCCGCCTCGCCCAAGCATCTGCACCTGCGCAACCGCCTGCTCAAGGC
>DCKU01000111.1:0-320 GCA_002320455.1 Salinisphaera sp. UBA1666 | reverse complement strand
CCTGCGCAACCGCCTGCTCAAGGCCGTGACGATCACGGTGGTTATCGATCTGATCGGCAGCACGATCATGTTCGTTGCCGAACACGGCGTCCAGGGCACCCAAATCACCAGTTACTGGGACGCGGTGTACTGGACAACCTCGCAGCTGACCACGCTCAGCGCACCCTATGCCAATCCGCTAAGTACCACCGGGCAAATCACCGCGCTGGCGCTCGATCTATACGCGATCACCGTGGTCTCCACCCTGGCCGGCATGTTCAGCGCGTTCTTCTATCAGCACGAAAAAGAGCGCGCGTCGGGCTAGGGCCTGTTGAGGTTTC
>DCKU01000106.1 GCA_002320455.1 Salinisphaera sp. UBA1666 | reverse complement strand
AAGCACCCGGCGCGACCGCGACAGATTGTGCAGAGCTTCCTTAAAGACCGGCATGTTTCAGGCGATTGGCCTGCTGGCGGAACAGGCTGACCGGGTTGATCTCGAGCGGGGCGACCAGCCCGCCGACCTGGTTGACTTCGTCCAGATGATCCATGCGGTAGTCGTCACGGATGACGCGCCCGAAATGCGCGCTGCACTGACTCACCAGACCGTCATTGGGCGTGTCGAAGAACTGGCCGGTGGCCACCAGCGCCGTAGCACTCGGATCGAGCACGTTGGTGGGCACACGGGTGACGCCGGTCCACGAGTAGTAGTGAATACCGCCGGCCTGTGCTGCGCCCTGGCCACAATCCGCGGGCAGCGCCGGTGACGGATAGCGCGTGTTGAATGCTGCAGCGCCTTCACTGGTCAAAAGTGACAGTGCGGCCAACGAGTTCTGCGGGTTGTCGGGATGGCCCGAGGCCACAGAGATCAGCTTGCCGAGCCCGTCCACCGCACTGCCCAGCGGCTGGCGCACTGGCGGCAGCGTATCGGCCAGGCCGTCCAGCGCATCCGCGACCGCGGAGCCTTTATGCGGCGTACCGACCGTTGTTACCGAGGCCACTAGATCGGGCCGCACGCTGGCTACGTAGCGCGTCGACAGCCCCCCCTGGCTGTGCCCGATCAGATTGACCTTGGCCGCGCCGGTCGTGGCCAGAATGGTCTGAACCTGCGCCAGGAGCTGCTCGCCGCGGACTTCTTCGTCGTTGAGAGCAGACACGCTCACCGTGTACACGTCGGCGCCGTCGCGCTCGAGCGCCTGCGGAATCAAAAAGAAATAGTCATAGCCGGCGATATCGTCGAAACCGAACAGCCCGTGGACCAACACGATCGGATAACGCGTTGCGGTATAGCTGCCGGCGGCCATGACCGGTGTCACCACACACGCCATCAGCACGACGACCAGCGCTCCGAAAATATATTTTTTCATCGCCCCAACTCCCTATCATTTCGTTCTAGACGGATAAGGGAATTCAAGCGTGTCGGATACTCACTAAAGGTCGTACGCTGCACGAGGACGCCGAACGTGTCGCGGAGTGAGCCGTTGAATCAACGACTTGGCCGCCGCCGGGGCCAAGCCAGGCCCAGAAACGGCAGCCGGCCGTCGGTCATCTGATGCATACGGGCGTTCATCGCGGCCAGTACGCGCGCAGCAAATACCTCGGCGTCTTCGGCCGGTCGCGGCGTCATGGGCTCGATGACCGAGGCCCGCATCTTGGCCGGCAAGGGGATATACGGCAGGACCATGCCTGAAAGGCCCACCGTTAAGCCCCAGGGTAGGGACAGGCTGATCGGCAGCGTCTTGACCCGAAGGCGTTTGGGCAGGCCCAGAAGCGAGGCCAGCCGGCGCCCGTCGGACAGGACCACAACGGTTTCGCCCGCCCCGGAGATCACCACCGGCAGGATCGGCACGCCGGCCTGTAGGGCTATTTCGGCAAAGCCGGTGCGCCCGCCGAAGTGGACCTCATTGCGATGAGAGAACGGTTTGGCCGCGTCTACGTCGCCCCCGGGCAGCACCACGACGAGGTGGCCGGCCGCCAGCGCCTCGATCGCGTTCGTTCGGTTGGCGCGCTTGAAGCCGGCCAGCTCCATCCAGGGCCCGAGCCCAAAGGTCCAGGCCGTATCGTGGGTGAGAATCGTCAGCGGTGCGGCGTTGGGCCCACGATGATTCTTCAGCAGGGCGCCGAGCACGTAGGTATTCATGTCGAACATCGTGCCGAAGCCGTGGTTGGCCACGAGCAGCGCCGGGTTGCGCCGCGCGTGAGCGCTGCGACTGGCGTACGCTGGGCCCAAACCCGGCGTCAACGCTGTCATGTTCAGACAAGCCGAGAAGATCGTCATTGCCCACCGCGGCGCGTCCGGTTATGTGCCGGAACATACCCTGGCTGGCTATGCCATGGCGTATGCCCTAGGCGCCGATTTCATCGAGCCCGACGTGGTCATGACCGCCGACAGCGAGCTGATTTGTCTGCACGATATTCATCTGGACACCACAACCGATGTGGCCGAGCGCTATCCCGACCGGGCGCGGGCCGACGGCCGCTGGTATGCGGCCGATTTCACCTGGGATGAAGTCAGCCGCCTGGCCGCGCGCGAACGCGTCGGCCCCGACGGACAGCGCGTGTTCGAGCAACGCTTCAAGGCCGAGGCCCAAGGCTTCGGCGTGCCGCGCCTTGCCAGCCTTATCGAGCTGGTGCAGTCGTTGAACCGCCAGACCGGGCGCTTCGTTGGGATCTATCCCGAGACCAAGGCGCCGGCGTTTCACGACGCCGAGGGGCTGGCCTTGGAAGCGCAGTTGCTAGGCCAGCTGGCCGACTACGGCTATCACGGCCGGCAGGCTCGGATATTTATCCAGAGCTTTGCCGCCGATAACCTGGCCAAGATGCGCTTTAAGATGGGAACCCAGCTGCCCATGATCCAGCTTATCGCCTCCGACGACGATGCCATGGTCAGCGCGGCCGGCCTGGACGAGATCGCCACTTATGCCGACGGCATCGGGCCGGACAAGAGGCACGTCGTGGACAGCGATGGCGCGTTGGTTGCGGCCGCCCACGCGCGAGGGTTGCTCGTGCATCCCTATACCTTTCGCGCCGATCAGTTGCCCGCGGCCACGGTCTCGCTGGCCGACGAGCTGCGACAGTTCTACGACGGCTACGGCGTTGACGGCGTTTTTACCGACTTCACGGATATCGCGGTCGACGTGCTGCGCCGGCTGCGCCACGCCGTGCCGATGTGGCCGGCTCACGATTGATACGGATTGACGCCGAGCCGGCGTTCGGTCGTGATATGAAGTGCGCCAGCGCGCACCAAACGCCCGGCGCATCCAGGCTGCGGCGAGACCGTATTGGGCCCATGCAGCGCACTCATATCCCCGGCGAGATGTTTCATGGTTGATGCTTCGCGCCTGCCCGGCGCCACCGCGGCGGGCTTGCCGGCAGGCGTTGCAGACCTGATCGGCCATACGCCGCTCATGCGGCTGTCGCGGTATCTGGGGCGGGACGATATCGCGCTCTATGCCAAGCTCGAGGCGTTCAACCCCGGTGGCTCGGCCAAGGACCGGCCGGCACGCCATATGGTCGAACAGGCTCTGGTTAGAGGCGATATCACGCGTGACTCGACGTTGGTGGAGTCCTCGTCGGGCAACATGGGCATCGGCCTGGCGCAGATCTGTCGCTATCACGGTATTGCTCTGATCTGCGTAGTGGACGTCAACGCCCAGGCCCAGAACGTTGCCATCATGGCCGCACTGGGGGCCAGGATCCACCGCGTGACCGAGCCGCTCCACGGCGATTTTCTGGCTGCCCGGATGGCTGCGGTTGAACAAATCGTGGCGGCGACGCCGGGCGCGGTCTGGCTCAACCAGTACATCAATCGCGACAACCCCGGCGCCCACGCCATCGGCGCGATCGCCGAGATCGATGCCGCGCTGGACGGTGCGCTTGACACCCTGTTCGTGGCCACCAGCAGCACCGGCACCGCCCAGGGCTGTCGGGATTACCTGGCCGAGCGTGGCCGGTCCACCCGCGTGATCGTGGTGGACGCCGTAGGCAGCACGCTGTTCGGCGGCCGAGCCGGCAAGCGTTTCATCCCCGGTATGGGCGCCGGGCGCGAGCCGGGCCTGGCGCGCGGCCAGGTCTTTTCGCGCGTGGTACGGGTGGGGGATGCCCGCTGCGTGGCCGGCTGTCGACGCGCGGCCGAGCGCGAGGCGCTGCTGGTGGGCGGCTCGGCCGGCGGCGTGCTGGAAGCCGTGCGCGGCATGGCCAACGAGCTGGCCGGGCAACGGGTCGGCGTCATTCTCCACGACAGCGGCACCCGTTATCTGGACACGATCTTCGACGACGGATGGGTCGCCGACACGCTGGGTGTTTCGCCCGAACAGATCCGCGCCATGATCGACGATGTCCATGTCTGAGCCGGTCGCCCCGCGCCGTATCGCGATCGTCGGCGGCGGCCCGCGCGGGCTCTATGCGTTGGACTGTCTGTGCGGCTGGGCCCGGCTGGCCCCGCATCTGTCGCTTGCGATCACGCTCTACGAGCCCGCCGCGCGCCCCGGTGCGGGCCCGGTCTACGATCCGGCCCAGCCCGACTACCTGCTCATGAACTTCGCGGCCGGGCTGATCGATGCCTGGGATCGTACGTTTGCCGCCAACGCCTCGCGGCCGACGCTCGTCGACTGGCTGTCCGTTGATAGGGGCGAGACTGTCGATGCGGGCGCGTACGTTCCGCGTGCGGCCGTCGGGCGGTATCTGATGGCCTGCTACCAGCAGCTCGTGCACGCGTGCCCGAATAACGTCGCGCTTGTGCATCGCCAGGCCTTCGTGAGCGAGGTGATACGCGTTGGGGCGGCCTGGCAGGTCAGCGACGGCACGTGCGCGGACCGTTTCGACGAAGTATTGCTGACCACCGGCCACCAGCGCTGGCAGAGCGCGGATGGGGCCAAGCCGATCTCGGCGTTTCCGGCCGCGCGCTTGGCGCGTTCGACAGCTTTTTCGGCCGGGCCGCTCTACTGCAAGGGCTTTGGGCTGACGTTCATTGATGCGGCACTCGCCCTGACGCAGGGTCGGGGCGGGGCCTTTGTGCGCCAATGTGACGGCGCTCTGAGCTATCAGTCCGCGGGCGCCGAGCCGGCTTGTATCCGGCCCCTGTCGCGCACCGGCCGACCGATGCTGGCCAAGCCGGATGCCGGGGTGATCGCGGCCACGCCGGCCCGCGAGGCGCTTATCGCCGAGCTATCCCAGTGGTTGGACCAGCAGAAACGGCCGGTCACGGATGTCGAAGCCGAGCTCTGGCCCGCATTTCTGCGCGCCGCCGATGCGTATATCGAGGCACCGGCCGGCCAGACCCAGGCCTGGTTCAATCGCTGGTGTCACTGTCAGCCGAGCGCGGCGAGCGTGCGCCGGATGCTGGCCGAAAGCTGGGCTATGGCCACCGGCGGCCAACCGGCCGGGCCGGGCGTAGCCCTGGCGCTGGTCTGGCGCGGGACGTATCCGGCGCTGGTACGCCTGGCCAGTCACGACGGCCTGGCGCCTGCGGCGTTGCCCCAGTTTCGGCGTATCGCTACCGAAATGGAGCGTATCGCCTTTGGGCCGGCCGCGGCCAATATCGAGCGCCTGCTGGCTCTTATCGATGCAGGCGTCGTGGATCTGTCCGCGCTGGGTGACGCGGGGGCCGAGCGGGTGGCGGCCGACGACTACGATATCGATGCCACGATCGCCCCGCCGTATCGCTGGGACCCGCAGGGCCCGCTCGATCGGCTGGCCGCGGACGAAGATCTGTCTCGCACGGCCTACGGCACGCTGGCCGTCACTGAGACCGGGCGGCCGCTTATGGCCGATACGGGCCGGCCGGTGGCCGGGCTGGCGATCATCGGCCGCGTGACCGAGCTGTCGGTCATCGGTAACGACACCTTGAGCCGGCGCCTGCACGATACGATGCGCGACTGGGCCGCCGAGGTCATCTCTTTCACTCACGACGTGTCTGCATGACGGATCTTTCAACTTATTGCCACGGCGTGGTGCCGCTTGCCGCCCGGGTGGCCCCGTGGATGACGGCTTTTTGGCATGAGCACGACCTTCAAGACTTGCTGGCGCGTTACGGCTCGCCGCTCAACGTCCAGTCCACGGCGCCCTTCGTGGCGCATATGCAGGCGTTGGTGGACTGCGGTGCAGCGCGCGGGCTGCGGCTGACGCCTTATTTTGCGCGCAAGGCCAACAAGTGTCTGTCCTACGTCGAGGCCGCACGTGACAACGGCTTCGGCATCGACTGCGCCAGCCTGGCCGAGGTCGAGCAGGCCCTGGCGGCCGGGCTGCCCGGCTCGCGCATCGTCTGTACTGCCGGGGTCAAGCCCGACGCGCTATTGGCCTGCTGCGTGGAACATGCGGTTACCGTCATCGTGGACAACGACGAGGAACTGGCCCAGTTGGCCGGGCGGGCGCGTGCGGCCGGCCGCCGCGTGGCGATCGGCCTGCGCGTAGCGGGCTTTGCCCACGAGGCGCAGCGGCTGCATTCGCGCTTTGGCTATCCGGTCGAGGCCGTGGACGGGCTCATGGCGCGGCTTGCGCGTGACGACGCGGACGCGCTGGCGTTGGCCGGCCTGCAGTTCCATCTGGGCGGCTACGACCCGGCCCAGCGAGCCTCGGCGTTGATCGGGCTATTACCGGCGCTGCGGCGCCTGGTCGCGGCCGGCAAAGAGACGGCCGAGGTGCCATTCGTGGACATGGGCGGCGGTATCCCCATGCGGTATCTGGCCGAGCCGGCAGAGTGGGGCGCGTATCTCGCCGCCCATGCCGAGGCGCTGGACGGTCAACGCGAGCCCATCACCTACGACAATGATGCGCTTGGCCGCCGGCCCGATGGGCCGGCCGGCTGGAGCGCACCGGATGCTTATCCCACCGCCCATGATTGTGTCCAGGCCGACTGGCTGGCCGCGGTACTGGATACCCCATACGACGGCCGGGCATTACATGCGCATCTAGCCGAGCTGAATGTCGAGTTGCGCTGTGAGCCCGGGCGCAGCGTGCTCGACGATTGCGGCTTTACTCTGGCGCGGGTCGTCCACGTCAAGCAGGACACGGCCGGGCGCTATGTTGCCGGCATCGAAATGAATCGCACGCAGTTTCGCACCGGCTTTGCCGAGGTGATGTTCGACCCGATGCTGGCCCCGGGCGGCACGCGGGATGAGTCGCCGGCGCTCGAGGCGTATCTGACCGGGACCTACTGCACCGAGTCCGAGTTCATCTTCAAACGGCGTTTTGTCTTTCCGCGGGGACTGGCCCGCAACGACGTGCTAGTCCTACCCAACTCCGCCGGTTATCTGGTGCATTTTCTGGAAAGCCGCTCGCACCAGTTCGAGCTGGCGGCCAACGTGTTCGTCGACGGCGCGCAGGGCCTGATCCAGGACGCCATCGACGCTTGATCGTCCGGTCGGCGGGCGCGTGGCCCGCCGGACACCCGGCAGCGATTACTGCTGCTCGGTCAGGGCTTTGACGGCTGCGTTGGCATCCTCGAAGTGCTTGCCCTCGAACTGTCGCAGCGTTTCGATCACGTGGCTTGGCGCGTCGTTGCCGGCGGCTACGCCAGCCAGCTCGCCACCGGTGGCGGGAAACTCGGCGCCTTCGAAATAGGCGGCCAGTTGGGTGGGATCCTGATCCATAGCGTGCTCCTGTTGAACGGGCCGGGCGATTGCCCGGTCACGTGTCGATCGTCGGTTAAGAACACAGCGCTGGCTATCCGTGGCCCTACGGAAGCGTCTAAAACGCGCGCCCGCGTGCGACGAAGGCCGCATATTCAAAAAACGGTCGATCGCTCACGTTTTGGGTTTTGGACAGAGTGCCCATGCAGGAGCGATTCGATCTGACGGGCCGGGTAGCGCTCGTGACCGGTGCCGGTACAGGCTTGGGTAGCGGCTTTGCAACAACGCTGGCCGATGCCGGTGCCGCCGTGGTGCTCTGTGGCCGGCGCGAGGCGCCGCTGGTCGCTGTGGCCGAGCAGATCACCCGGGCCGGCGGGCGTGCCGAAGCGGTGACCATGGACGTGACCGATGCGGCCAGCGTCGCGCACGCGTTCGACCGCGCGGGCGAGTGTTTTGGCGACGTGAACATCGCGGTGTGCAACGCCGGCGTGGCTCAACCGGGCTTTGCCATGGAGCTGGCCGAGGCCGACTGGCTCAAGACGATCGAAGTCAATCTGAACGGCGTCTGGCGGGTGGCACAGGAGAGCGCCAAGCGCTTGGCCGCGGCGAAAAAGCCCGGCTCGATCGTCAATATCAGCTCGATTCTGGGCCATCGTGTGGCCCAGGCGGTGGCGCCGTATGCGGCTTCCAAGGGCGCGGTCGAGCAGCTCACCCGGGCTCTGGCGCTGGAATGGGCCCGCTACGATATCCGCGTCAACGCCATCGCCCCCGGTTATATCGCCACCGATATGAACCGCGAATTCTTCGATACGCCGCCCGGCCAGAAGATGGTCAGCCGGATTCCCCAGAAGCGTCTGGGAGAAATCGATGACCTGGCCGGCGCGTTGCTGCTGCTGGCCTCCGACGCCGGGCGCTATATGACCGGCACCACGATCGCCGTCGACGGCGGTCATCTCCAGTCCTCGCTATAGGTTCGGTCATGGATTTTTCGCTTGCGCCTGATGTTGCCGGTTTTCGTGATGCTATCCGCCGTTTCGTGGATGCTGAGCTGATTCCGCTGGAGGCCGATCCGGCCAGCTACGACGATCACGAGAACATCGCCCCGGACCTGCTAGCGCGCATGCAAGCCAAGGCCAAGGCGGCCGGGCTCTGGGCGTTGCAGATGCCGGTGGCCAGAGGCGGGCAGGGGCTGTCGATCGTGGGTATGGCGGCCTGCTACGAAGAGATGAATCGCTCGATCTTCGGCCCGGTGGTCTTCAACGCTGCCGCCCCGGATGACGGCAACATGCTGGTGCTGGAAAAGATCGGCACGCCCGAGCAGAAAGAGCGGTTCCTGCAGCCGATCGTCGACGGTGCCGTGCGCTCGTCGTTTGCCATGACCGAGCCGGCCCCAGGCGGCGGCTCGGACCCGACTATGATGATGACCACGGCCACCCGCGACGGCGACGACTGGGTCATCCACGGCCACAAGCACTACATCACCGGCGCCGGGGTGGCGAAGCACTTCATCCTCATCGCCAAGACCTCGGATGATGCGCGAAAAGGGCTGACGGCGTTTTTGTTCCACGCCGACGACCCGGGCTGGGAGATCGTGCGACGGATTCCCATCATGGGCCCGGAAGAGCACGGCGGGCACTGTGAAATCCGCTTCGACGGTCTGCGGATTCCCGATCACAACCGGCTTTTGAACGTGGGTGACGGGCTGAAGGTCACCCAGATCCGCCTGGGCACGGCCCGGCTGACCCACTGCATGCGCTGGCTGGGCCTGGCCCGACGCTCGATGGAGATTGCCGCGGATTACGTCGCCGAGCGCGAGGCGTTTGGCGTGCGCCTGGCCGATCGCGAAGGCGTACAGGGCATGCTGGGCGAAGCCGCCATGGCGATCCAGACCGGCCGGCTGCTGACCATGCACGCCGCCTGGGCGCTGGATCAGGGCAGTTTTGCCAAGAAAGAGGTCTCCATGGCCAAGGTCAACGTCTCGGAGACCCTGCACAAGGCCGTAGACACGGCGATACAGCTTAACGGCGCGAGAGGCTATTCCAAGGACACGGTTCTGGAATGGATCTATCGCTATGCCCGCCAGGCGCGACTGGTCGACGGCGCCTCGGAGGTCCACAAGATGGTCTTTTCCAAGACCCTCATGGCCGAGGGCGCCGATTTCTGGCACTGGCCGCAGGCCAGGCCGTGAGCCAGCCGGACTGGGCACAGCTGGCGCCAAACGCCGCCAACCATGCGCCGCTGTCGCCGGTCAGCTTTTTAAAACGCGCCGCGCGGATTTATCCCGACAAGACCGCCATTATCGACGGTGATACGCGTCTGAGTTATCGCGACTTCGAACAGCGCGCCGTCGCGCTGGCTGCGGGCTTGGCAGCACTCGGCATCGTGGCCGGCGATACGGTGGCGGTGCTGTCGCGCAATCGGCATGAAATGCTCGAGGCCCGCTACGGCGTTCCCATGGCGGGGGCCGTGATGAACCCCATCAATGTGCGCCTGGATAGCCGTACTATCGCTTTCATTCTGGGCCACGGCCAGGCTCGTCTTCTAATCGTGGACCCAGCCTTTGCCGACACCGCGCAGGCGGCCTGTGCGCAGATGCCCGAGCCGCCGATCATCGTTTGGATGCGTGCCAGCGATACATCGCTGCCGGACACCGGGCATGCCTACGAGGACTTGCTGGGCAAAGGCCGCGCCGATTTCGCGCCCGTGACGCCGGACGACGAGTGGGCGCCGCTGACCCTGTCATATACCTCGGGTACGACCGGGGATCCCAAGGGCGTGGTCTATCATCATCGCGGCGGCTATCTGGCGGCCATGAGCAATGCCATGGCCTTCGAGATGAGCGCGTCTTCGGTCTATCTTTGGACCCTGCCGATGTTTCACTGCGACGGCTGGGGCTATGTCTGGTCGGTGACCGCCGTCGGCGCCACCCATGTCTGCCTGCCCGGCATCGACGCCGCGCGCATCTACGATGAGATCGAGGCCCACGGCGTGACGCATCTCTGCGGGGCGCCCATCGTGCTCAATACGTTGATTGGAGCCTTCGATGCCGCCGGCCGGACGCTTTCGCGCACGGCGACCTTTGCTCTCGGCGGGGCCGCGCCGCCGGCCGCCGTGATTCGCAAGGCTGGGGCCATCGGCTTTGATATCACGCATCTCTACGGCCTGACCGAGACCTATGGCCCGGCGGCCCTCTGTGTGCGACAGCCCGAGTGGGCGGATCTGGATACTGACACCCTGGCCGCGCGTATGGCCCGACAGGGCGTGGCCAACTATGCCATCGAGGATGTCGCGGTTCTGGATATCGACGGTGCGCCGGTCGCGCGCGACGGGGCTGCGATCGGCGAAATCTGTATTCGCGGCCATACCGTCATGGCCGGCTATCTGGACAATCCGGCCAAGACCGACGAGGCATTCGCCGATGGCTGGTTTCACACCGGCGATCTGGCGGTCTGTCACGCCGACGGCTACGTGGAGATCAAGGATCGGGCCAAGGACATCATCATTTCCGGCGGCGAGAATATCTCCAGCCTGGAGATCGAGAGCGTGCTCTACGATCACCCCGAGATCGGCGAAGCGGCGGTTGTCGCCGCGCCCGACGATACCTGGGGCGAGGTGCCGTATGCGTTTGTCACGCCAAGGCCCGGCGCCGCGCTCGAGGCCGAGACGCTGATCGACTACTGTCGACAGCATCTGGCCCGGTTCAAGGCCCCCAAGCGCGTGGTGTTCTGCGAGCTGCCCAAGACCGCGACCGGCAAGATCCGCAAAAATGTGCTCCGTGAGTCGCTCTGAAACGCCTCAACGGTCGTTACTGCTCGCCGGCCAGGAACAGCGCGGTTTCGGCAAACAGCTGCGGGGCGTTCGTCTCAAGCGCGGCGAAATGTGTGGCATCGCCGATCACGACGTACCGCTTGGTGGCGCTTGACAGCCGATGGAACAGTCCCAGCGCGTCGGCGTTGGTCGAAGTCGGATCGGCGTCGCCGCGGATGACCAGCGTGGGTGTCGTGATCTTGGCGGCGTCGTAGATCGGGTCTTCGTGGAAGATGTGCCAGATATCGACCAGCACGCCGTTGGGCGCGGTCACGGCCGTCGGATGATCGCCCGGTTCGGCGGCCAGCATGGCATTGAACCAGGCCTTGAACACGGTCGGGTCGCGCCAGGCGGTGGGCGAGTCGGCGGTAATCTGCTCGGCCCAGCGCGCATCTGCGGCTTCGCGGGTGATCGTTCGATAGGCGCCGATATCGCCTAGCTGGGTGGGATCGTCCGGGGCGGCCAGCTCGTCGGTCCAGGCCGGGTTAGTCGTCGAGTAAACCGGGGCATAGAGCACGAGCCGATTGAGTTTGTCGCCGTGACGAGTGGCATAGAGCCCGCTGGTTACCGTGCCCCAGGACCAGCCCACCAGGTCTACGGTATCAACCTTGGCATCGCGACGAATGAACTCGATGACGTCGTCGATATCGCCGACCACGTCTTCGGCCCGGGCGAAGGGCGGATTGTCGGCGGCGGGGGCGCCCATGGCCGGCGGTCGGCTTGAGCGTCCGTAGCCCCGCATATCCATGGCATAGGCGTGGTAGCCCCGCTGTGCCATACGCGCCATCCAGCTCGGCCCGCCGGCGACCGGTGTGGCGAACGTGGTACTGGGATAGCTCGCCCCGTGCACGAACAATACCGCCTTCGACGGCCCCTGTTGTTTAGCCGGCGCTTGGTGGCGCACGAACAATTCAACCGACGGTGAGTCGGTGCTCTGAACGCGGCTGGTTTTTTCGGCTGCAGCAACGGCCGGAGCGCCTGCGCTCAGCCAGCCGGTTGCCGATAATAGACAGATCGCGCTCATTCTCAGAACAGACATGCGATGGCCTGAAAAATAAAACATCCTTCGACGCTAGCAGGTCAGGATGCTGTTTTATATCAGCTAATAGGCCGGCCGCTAAAAATATTGTTTCAATCTGCATGCGCCATACAGTCGTTGGTATCGGTACTTTGGTCTAAGTGCAGGTGTGCAGTGGCTTCTATACCGTGCGCGACGGTGAAACAACGACCTGGAATACGCGCTATGCGGCTGATCCCGCGAACGACTTCGGCTTTTTTCATCGGCGTGGCCGGTATGACGGGGCCGGCCATGGCCGAAACGTCGGTCGAAGCACTCGAGGATCGCGTCAAGCGGCTCGAACGCATCATCCAGGCTGCCGGCTTGAGCGTCCCCAAGGACGATGAGCCGCGTAGCGCGGCGCGCCGGCAACGGTCGAGCGGCACCACGGCGCGCGAGCCCGCTGTGGCTGCCAACACTAATAGCAGCACCGGCGGACAGACCCAGACGCCTCGCGCGGATTTCTCTCAGGAACCCGTGGCCCAGGAGCTGATCGACGACGAGCCTGGCGAGCAGGCTGACTTCGCCAAGGCCGACCCCGAGGCCGCGGAGAAAGACGATAACCCGCTGGAGTTTTCGATCGGCGATCACACCACGGCCGATATCGGCGGCTACGTGAAAGTCAACTATCTCTACAGCGATTTCAGCAACGGTGATTCCACCGATCGTCAGCGCGAGCTGTATACGCCTTCCAGGGTCAACGTGGGCCGCGGGCCGGGCTCCGAGGCCACGGACTTTTCGGCGCGATGGACCCGCATCAACCTGCTGACCAACACTCAGCTCGAAGGGCATGAGATCGAGGGCTACGTCGAGTTCGACTTCTTCGGCGACGAAGCCAGCGAGGCCACGACCGGCTCGTTCGGACTGCGGCTGCGCGATGCGATCTTCGAGCTGGATAATACCTGGCTGTTCGGCCAGACCGACTCGACCTTTATGGATACCGCGGCCACGCCCGAGACGCTGGACCAGATCGGCCCGGCCGAGTCCATCAGCCTGATCCGACAGACCCAGATTCGATACTCGAAGAACGGCTTTGCGGTGGCGCTGGAAAATCCGAGCGTGACCGAGGAATTCTACGATCGCGACAACGCGGCCGGTGGCACGGCCACATTACAAGAAGAAGACTGGCCGGAGCTCGTGGGTGACTATCGCTGGGACCACCGCCTGGGCCACGTGGGCGTGGGCGCGCTCGTACGCCGCGTGAGCAATGAAGGCATCGATAACCCGGTCACGGGCCAGCGCTTCGACGACGACGCAGCACTGGGCTATGGCCTGCGTCTGTCGGGTCGTCTGAAAATCGGCGACGGCGGCGATGACCTGCGTTTCTTCTCGACCTATGGCGACGGCCTGGGTCGTTATGTCGCGCTGGGTCTGATCCCGGCCGGCACGCTGGATGAGAACGGCAAGGTCGATACGATTTCTTATGCGTCGGGCTATTTGGCCTACAAACACGTCTGGGCGCCGAAGTGGCGCTCCAACGTGGTGCTAGGCACGCTGCAGGTCGACAACAACGGCCAATCGGCTTACGGCCCGCGCGACGCTGCTACCGAAAGCGCATCGAGCTTTCATGTGAACCTGATCTGGAACCCGATCACGCCCCTGTCGTTTGGCGGCGAATATATCTACGCCGAGCGCGAGGTGGAATCCGGGGCCGACGGCAATCTGGACCGCGTCCAGTTCTCGGCCAAGTATGCGTTTTAATGACAGCTGACGCTCGGTGAAACACCGGATTGTAGATACCACCCGGGGCCGGCCATAGTGCGGGGACTGTCCAGCGGTCGGCAGACGGTGCCTACCTGGAGCTTCGGCCATGGTTGCGTTTCTCGATCGGTCGTTCGGTTTTTCGGCGTCCAGCATCGTCCCAGACGCGTCGTTTCCGACCGCCGAGGCGGTCGATCTCGATCGATACATGCGCGATTGGTACGTCATCGCGCATATTCCGCCCAAGATCACCCGTACCGCGCATAATTCGATCGAGCGTTATCGTCGTGGCCGGGGGAACCAGGTCGACGTGACCTTCACGTTTCGAAAAGACGGCTTCGACGGCGAGCACAAGACCATGAACCCGACCGGCTTCGTGGTGCCCGACACCGGCAATGCCGTCTGGGCCATGCAGTTTATCTGGCCCATCAAGATGCAGTTCGTCATTGCCTACGTGGACGCCGACTATTCCATGACGATCGTGGCGCGCGAGCGCCGGGATTTCGTCTGGATCATGGCCGCGACACCCGAGATCACTGAGGCCGACTATCAAGCGCTCGTCGAGCGGGTACGCGCGATCGGCTATGACATGCGCAATCTCCGCAAGGTGCCGCAACAGAGCCTCGCGGTGCGGGGCTAATCCACCGGCGGTCGTCGGCCGAGTTTCTTGCGCCAGAGCTTGCTGGCTACGCCCTGGGCTGCAAAGCGAGCCAGGGCCACGGACAGCCCGCTGGCCAGTGTCCAAACGATGAGATCGCGCCAGCCGTTGGCCGGCTCGGCGGCGTCGGTGGGCGGTGATTCACCGCGGACCCGGCGCCAGGCGTGGTCGGCGCTCTTGCGCGCCATCACACTGGCGCCGATGACAGCCCCGGCGCTCAGGGCGGCCCAGAGTACGCGTTCCTTGTCGGTGTGTTTCATGCAAACCATCGATTCAAGACCGATGTTCAGTCTGCCACGGGCCGGGCCCGGCGAAAGCGCGTAGCGCTACGGATACGTTGTTCGCAGCGTCTGGTGCGCATGAAACTGCCGTCCCCGGGGCTGGCGTAGCCGAATAGACGGCGGCGTGTCAGCTGGATTTGTTACCGTTTGGCACCTGACTCTTGTCGAATACGGCATGACGACACATCGCGTAAAAACATGGCTCGGCGTGGCGTCCAGCGTTCTACTGGCCGGCTGTTCGGTCTTTGGCTATCGCGGCGGCACAGAAACGCCGGACTACACCGTGGTCGACCAGGTCCAGGACATCGAGATTCGACAATACGAACCGCGCCTGGCGGCCGATACCGTCGTACAGGCCGAGTCGGTGGAAAAAGCCCGTAGTCAGGGCTTCAAGCGTCTGGCGGGCTATATCTTCGGCGATAATCGCCGCAACAAAGAAATCGCCATGACGGCGCCGGTGGCCCAGTCGTCGGAAAAGATCGAGATGACCGCGCCGGTGGCCCAAAGCGCCACCGATCGCGGCTGGCGTATCCGGTTTTTCTTACCCAGCCGCTGGACGATGGAAACGGCTCCGGCGCCGACCGATCAAGCTGTTACGCTCCGTGAGGTGCCGGGCGAAACCTATGCGGTATCGCGTTTTTCCGGCAGTCGCGGGGATGAGGCGGTCAACACCCATATTGCCCAGCTGACTCAGGCGCTGGCAGGCAGCAACTGGCGGGCCGCGGGCGAGCCGGCGGCCTGGTTCTACGATCCGCCGTGGACGCTGTCGTTTTTGCGGCGTAACGAGGTCGTCGTACCGGTGGTCCGTCGCGGAGATCAGACATGATCAAACATTTGGTAATCGATCAAGCACGGCGCTGGCTGTCCAACCCACAGAATCGTGAGCGACTGAAACAGGCCGGACGCTCGGCGTGGCAGGCCTATCAGGATAGCCGTAAAGGCCGTGAACGCGATCCGGCCGACGCCAAAGATACATCAAGGCCGGATCGGCGTCGTGAGCGCGACTGACCTTTAGGCAGCCGCGGCGTTCTGGGTGCGCGGGTAGCGCACGATCTGGCCGCCGCGGGCCGGGGCGAAGGCCACGCCGCGGGAATAAGAGCCTTCGCCTTTCTCGCTCGTGGGCTCGAGCACGTGCTCGGTGAGCAGCGTTTTCAGCACCACCTGCATCTCCATGTGGGCGAATGCGGCGCCGATACAGCGTCGTACACCACCGCCGAAGGGAATCAGCTGATACGGATCCGGTCGAACGCCCACGAACCGGTCCGGGTTGAACCGCATCGGCTCGGGAAACAGGTCGGGGTCGGTCTGCACCAGATCAATCGCGATCATGATGTGCATGCCCTTGGGCGCCCGCCAGGGTCCGATGCTGTAGGAATCGGCCAGCACCTTGCGAAAGGTGAAGGCAATGACCGGCCGCGTGCGCTGTACTTCGTTGATGAAGGCATCGAGCAGTTCGGTCTCGCCGGCGTCCAGGCTGGCCACCAGTCGGTGCATGAAGTCCGGGTGCCGGCGCAGACGCTCGATCGACCAGGCCAGGGTGGTAGCGGTGGTTTCGTGGCCGGCGGTCAGCAGCGTGACCAGCTCGTCGGCGATTTCCTGATCCGTCATCGGCGCGCCGTCGTCATAGCGCGCGCCCAGCATCATCGACAGGATATCGCTGCGATGCTCGTAGGCACTGTCGGCGCGGGCGTTCTCGATCAGGCGCGTCACGATAGCGTCGTATTCGGCGCGCATGCGGTTGAAGCGCCCCCACGGGGCATAGCCGAACAGCTCGATCCGGGGCACCGGCGTGGCCGCCAGAATCGAACCCAGGTTCACCAGCCGCGGTAGAAGCTCGCGCAGCGCATCCAGATCCCGGCCTTCGGCGCCAAAGACCGTGCGCAGGATGATACGCAGGGTGATGTCGTTCATCGCCGGCAGGCTGGCCACCGATTCGCCGGCGGGCCAATCGGCCATGCCGGCGCGGGCTTCTTCGGCCATCAGCTCGCGATACTCGGCCAGGCGGTTACCGTGAAAGGCCGGCGTCAGGAGCTTGCGCTGGGCGCGGTGCGGGTCACCCGACAGCGCAAACAATGAGCCCTTGCCCATCACCCGGCCCAGATTGGGCTCCATGTTGCCAAGCTCGGTCGGATCGGCTTTGAACAGCGTGCGGATCTTGTCCGGGTCGCTGATGATCAAGGCCTTGCCGAACAGCGGCAGCTTCAGCGTGAAATCCTTGCCGTACTGCTTGCGTCGGTCGGCCAGAGACAATGAACGGCTACGATCCATGGCGCCGATGAGCATGCGCAGAATGAACGGGGCCCACGGCCCCTTGGGCAATAGAGCCGAGTGGCCGGCCGGGGCGTGGGTATCGATGTTGGGCTGTGTCACGGCATATCCTCCAAGCGTTCGAGTTGACGCTACGCTGCCCGCGCCTACAAAGCAATCATTGGTTGATGTAAATGTGACATCGGTCGCGCACAGGTCGTGCGTCGGATTGTTGCCGTGACGATCGCCCGTTACGCTCACCGCCCGCTGACTGACCGAGGATCTGTTTTATGCCGCTGACCGATGATCAACGCCAGGCGTTTCGCGCGCTGGCGCAGGACACTGACGGCATAGATACCGCGATCTACCAGCGCTTTGAAGCCGATCCGCTGGAGCCGATCATCGGGCTGGGCCGTTCGGACGCGCGGGTGGGGGTGTTCGGCCGCGACCCGGGCCGCGACGAAGTGCGCTACGGCGAGCCGTTCATTGGCGCCGGCGGCCAGGCGGTGCGCAAGCGGCTCTATCGCGCGCTGCATGATGCCGAGCTGCCGGATTTCGAAGCCTCGCGAGTCGCCGGGCAGGATTTCTTCTGGGCCAACACGGTGCCCTACAAGCCGGTCGGCAATAAGGCCTGGTCGATGAAGACCAAGCGCCGCTTTCATCCCTTGATGCGTGAGCTGATGACCCATGCCTGGCAGGGCCGCGACGTGATCACCCTGGGCCGTGAAGCGTTTCTCTGGTTCGGCATCGGCCGATCCAAAGCCGAGCGCGAGCGCATCGAGGCGTTCTGGGCCAGCGCGACGCGCTTTAGCGAATGGCTCGAGGTGTCGCTGGCCGATCACCACGGCTGTGATCATGTGTTTCGGGTGTATCCGCTGCCGCACCCGTCGCCGCTCAACGCCACCTGGTACAAACGCTTTCCCGACCTGCTGGATGCACGGCTGGCCCAGCTGGGCGTGCAGCCCGGTGCGCTAACGATCGGCTAGCACCAGGCACCCGTCGCTGTTTTGATGCGTCGTCAGGCGCGTGTAGTCCACGATCTGCTCGTGGCCGGCGGCTGCGCCCAGTGGCGCGGGGTGGCCGGCGGTGACGACCATGAGTGCGGCGCCGCTGGCGGTGGCCGCCACAATGCCGGCCTCGGCGTCTTCAAAGATCAGACAAGACGTAACCGGTACGCCCAACGCGGCTGCCCCCTTGTGAAACGGCTCGGGTGAGGGCTTGCCGGCAGCGACATCATCGCCGGCGACCAGCACGCCCGGCATGGGCAGGCCGGCCGCGGCGATACGCGCCTGGGCCAGACGCCGCGGTGCCGAGGTCACGATCGCCCAGCGCGCCGGGTCCAGTCCGGCCAGAAACGCCGGCGCGCCGGCGATCGGCTCGATACCGGCTACATCGTGGATCTCGGCTTCCATGATCTTGTCGGCTTCGGCCTGGATATCAATGCCGGTCACGCCCGAGTCGCGCACCGTGTCGATGCCGCGCTTGCCGTGGATCGTGGGCAAGAATGTGGCCGGATCCAGCCCGTGATCGAGCGCCCATCGGTGCCAGACGCGCTCGGCGGCCGCGATGGAGGTCAGCACGGTGCCGTCCATATCGAACATAAAGGCCTGATGGCCGGCAGAGGAATAGACGCGAGACATGGCAGGGCCGTGGAAAAAAACGACCGCTTAGCCTACAGGCTCCCGGCGGGCGCGGAAATTGGCTGGTGCGGGCCGATCGGGTGTGTTGGGCGGGCCGGCGCCCTAGATTCAGCGCTATACACCCGACTCGTTCGAGCCCGACCATGCCCCGTCCAACTGACCCCAACGACGAAAAGAGCCGGCGCGAGCGCCCGCAAACCGACGACAAGGACCGGCCTACGCGCGGCAGCCAGCAAGAAAAAGACGAAAACGGCTATCGCGAGAAAGACCGCGATTCCAACGCGCCGCGGGTCTAGGCCGGGTCGTAATCCACGGCCTGCCAGCCGTCATCCACGGCGCGAAGCTGGATCGTGCGGGTCACGCCGCGGCTGTTGGCCGGCGTGACCAGGTCGTAATGGACCTTCAGGGTGTAGTCGCCGTTGTCCAGCCGCTTGGATTCCAGAATCTCGAGATGCTCGACCGTGATCTCGTCGGGCTCCGGGGCGCCCAGTGCGCGTAGCGCCTGTTGTGCAGACTCCCCGCCCAAGCGCCCGGCCAATGTGTTGACGTCGGTGAGGTTGGCGCGCACCTGATGCTGTACGGCCTTGGCCACTGTTGCGGTGTCCGGTGACTGGCTGCAGGCCACAAGGCCGGCCGCGGCGATAATCAACACAGCAAGAAGTCGGTTCATGACGAGCGCAATTGATTGGTTTTACTCGATAACCTAGCCTAACCGACCGGCGGCCCGCTGAATTGGCGCGCTACACTGGCCCCATGAAGTCTTATCTATCGCTGAGCCTCTCTCTCCTGACCGCAGCACTATTGTCGGGCTGCGCCGGCGGCCTGGAGCGTGCGCGCCAGGCCGCCTACGACGACTACTGGCAGTGCGTGAGCCACGCGGTACAGCCGTTGATTCTCGGCTCGCCGTTGTCGGCCGGTGCCAGCGTACAAACCGCCCAGACCCGGTGTGCAGGGTCGTGGAATCGCTTCGAGGCGCAACAGATCGCGCTCGTCCAGTCACGTCTGAGGCGCGACAACGCCGATCTGGGGAATCGCCTGGGCCAGGAGCAGGCGCGCGTCTGGCGCCAGCGGGCCACCCGCGCGCTCACCGACTATGTTATCGAGCAGCGCCGCCGCTAGCCTGCCCAGCCGGCACGCTGACGCAGGCGTGGCAAAAACAATACGCTAGAGTATGGTGGGAGCGCAGGGCGTCGAGAGGCGACGGCCGGCCAAGGCTCCTATCGAGTACTCATAGCAAGGAAGGTCTCATGCGCGTAGCCGATCAGCTGTTATCCCAGATGCGCCTGCCCGTCATTGGCGCGCCGATGTTCATTCTGTCGGTGCCCGAGCTGGTGATTGCACAGTGTCGGGCGGGCATCGTGGGCTCGTTTCCGGCGCTGAACGCGCGCCCCGCGGAGGCACTCGACGACTGGCTGACTCAGATCGACGAGGCGCTGGCCGACACCCGCGAGGCCGAGCCGGAGCGTCCGGTGGCCCCCTATGCCGTCAACCAGATCGTCCACGGCTCCAACGACCGCCTGGAACACGATGTGACGGTCTGCGTGGAACACAAGGTGCCGATCATGATCACCAGCCTGCGCCCCCCGGGCGAGGTTGTGGCCGCCGCCCACAGCTATGGCGGCAAAGTGTTTCACGACGTGATCAGCGTGCGCCATGCTGAAAAAGCCATCGAGGCCGGTGTGGACGGGCTGATCGTGGTGTGTGCCGGCGCTGGCGGCCATGCCGGTACGCTGAGCCCGTTTGCCCTGGTGTCAGAGATTCGCCAGTTCTGGGACGGCCCGTTGATCCTGTCGGGCTCGATCACCAAGGGCGAGCATATTCTGGCGGCCCAGGCGCTCGGCGCGGATTTCGTCTATATGGGCACGCGCTTCATCGCCAGCGCCGAGGCCGGCGCACCCGAGGATTACAAGACGATGGTCACCGAGTCGCGAGCCTCGGATATCGTCTATTCCAACCTGTTCACCGGCGTGCACGGCAACTATCTGCGGGGCTCGATCGAAAACGCCGGGCTGGACCCGGACGATCTGCCCGAGGCAGATAAATCGAAGATGTCGTTCGGCTCGGGCGGCTCGTCCAAATCCAAGGCCTGGAAGGATATCTGGGGCGCTGGCCAGGGCGTGGGCAATATCCAGACCGCCGAGCCGGTGGCCGATATCGTGGCGCGGCTGAACCGCGAGTATCAGGCCGCCCGAAAACGTCTGCTCTAGGGCGCGTCGTCTTATCTTATGACGACGCGCTCTAGCGCCCAACAGCCGCTAGCCCGCGGGCGCTGCGAAAGAGCGCCCGCGCTTGGGCCCGGCCCCGTCAGCCGCGTTTTAAGAACTTGTTCATGATGGCCTGAACTTCGTCGCTGGCCAGGCGCTCGCCGAAGACATCGGCCTCGGCGCGGATCTGCTCGGCCACGCGGCGGGCGTCTAGACCGCGGCGGATCAGTGCCTTGCTGGCAGCGACCGCGGCCGGCGACTTGGCGGCCAGCCGGGCGACCAGCGCATCGGCGGTGGCGGTTAGCTCGGCGCGGGGCACGAGATAGGCCACCAGCCCCATCTCTTTGGCTTCGTCGGCGTCGATCGTATCGCCGGCCAGCAACAGGCGATTGGCGTTCTGGGTGCCCAGCCGGGCCGGCATCAGCAGGCTGGAGCCGGCCTCGGGCACCAGCGCCAGGTCGATGAACGCGGTGAAGAAGCGGGCGTCGTCGGCAGCAATCACCAGATCGGTGTGTAGCAGCATGGTGGTGCCGATACCGGTGGCCTGGCCTTGTACGGCAATGACCGTGGCCTTGTCGCAGGCGCCCAGTTTTTCCACGAACGTCAGCGCGGGGCCGACATCGTCGCCGCCGGTGGTGTGCGGGTCGCGATCGGCGAAATCGGCGATATCGTTGCCGGCACAGAACATGTCGCCGTCGCTGGTCAGCAAGACCACGCGGATATCGGCATTGTCCTGGGCGTAGTCCACGGCCGCGGATAGGTCGCGATACATGGCCGCGGTCAGCGCATTACGCTTGTTGGCCCGTGCGATGTTGATACGCAGCACGTGTTCGTCGCTGTGGGCCTGGATGGCCCCGCTTTCCAGGGTGAGTTCGGACATGGGCGCTTGCTCTTGGGTTGCCATACGTCAGCGTATTGTTAGCACGCCACGTGCTGCGCGGCGAGTCGTACAAGCGCACCGCCCCGCGTGTCACAATCAAGACAATGAATAAGCTCCAACGGATTCTCGTCACCAACGACGACGGTATTGCCGCACCCGGCCTGGCGGTGGCCGAGCGCCTGGCCCACCAGCTGGCCGATGAGGTCTGGACGTTCGCGCCGGCCGGCAATCGCAGCGGCACCGCCCAAGCCTTGTCACTGCAGCAGAGCCTGCCCATCACACAGCAGGGCACACGGCGCTACAGCGTGGGCGGTACGCCGGCCGACTGCGTGATGGCTGCCCTGGGTGGGCCCTGGTGCGAGGGCCTGGCGTTCGATCTGGTGCTTTCGGGGGTAAACTGGGGCGGCAACCTGTCGGATTCGGTCATGTATTCCGGCACCGTGGGGGCGGCCCTGGCTGCGGCCCACTTCGAGCTGCCGGCGATCGCGCTCAGCCAGGCGTTCGACGGGCCCAGCGAGATCGACTTCTCCGTAACCGAGGCCTGGATGGCAGCGGTGGTCGAGCAGCTCTGGCCCATGCGCGCCGATCACGGCTGCTGTTGGAACGTGAATTTTCCCTACGGCGCGGCCGAGGACGTGGCCGGTCTTCGCTTCACACGCCAGGTCGGCGGCATGATCCGCGCGCCACAGGTGGCCCGCAGCGGCGGCGCCGATTATCGCCTGTCGTTCGTGCGCGACCCCGATGCCGTGACCGATCCGCATGCCGACGTTGTGGCGATCCGTCAGGGCTTTGTTTCGGCCACGCCGCTGATTCGAGAGCGATCGGATGAGACCCGGCTGGCCGCGCTCGGCCCCGGCAGCGAGTTGATTCTCGGCGAGGCAGGGCGCTGATATGGGCGCAACAGGACAACGGTCGTCGGGCGATATACCGCGGGTCGTCATCGTAGGGGCAGGCGCCATCGGCGGCTTCTACGGGGCGATCCTGCATCGTGCCGGGGCACAGGTCGAGTTGGTCATGCGCTCGGATGCCGATGTCGTGCGCGAGCACGGCCTGACCGTCGAAAGCGATGTCGCCGAGCTGGGCGATCTGTCGTTTCGGCCGCATGCGGTCTACGACGCCCGGGCGACCCCGGTGCCGGGGGCCGATTTCGTCGTCTGCTGCGTGAAGGTGTTGCCGGGCGTGGACCGGGCCGCGTTGATCGCGCCCTGGCTGGGCCCGGAGTCGGTCGTGGCGCTCATCGAGAACGGCATCGATATCGAGCCGGCGATCCGTCGCGCGCTGCCGGATCATCGCCTGGTCAGCGGGCTGGCCTTCGTGGCGGTTTCGCGCGTGGCGCCCGGCCGCCTGCATCACCACGCCTATGGTCGGGTATCACTGGGCAACTGGCCCGGTGGCGTCGATGCGGCGGCCACCCGCCTGGCCGAGTGGCTTGAGGCGGGCGGGATAGCCGCACGCACGACCGAGTCCATCGTGGCCGATCGCTGGGGCAAAAGTCTTTGGAATACGCCGTTCAATCCGGTGTCGGTGCTGGCCGACGGGACCGATACGAACGTCATGCTCGATACGCCCGGCGGCGAGGTCCTCATTCGAGCGCTGATGGCCGAAGTGGCGGCCGTGGCCGCCGCAGACGGGCATACGCTGTCCGAGGCGGCGATCGATAAAAATATCGCCGCAACGCGCACGATGAACGCGTACCGCAACAGTATGGCGCTCGACTATCGGGCCGGACGGGCACTGGAAATCGAGGCGATTCTGGGCAACGTGTGTGATCTGGCCGAGCGCTATGGCGTGGCCGTACCGAGGCTGTCGATGCTGCGTACGTTGATTGCGCTCAAACAGGCCGAGGCTAAAGGTTTAATGGGTGATCGTTCATGAAACATCTGCTATAGGCACCGATAACGTTGCCGTAAACGATGTACCGTCCGGACGATCAACAAGGAAGACGTGTGTATGCCAGCAGGTGATCGAAACGTAAAAGTCTTCTATGACGAGCGCATGCTCAAACACCGGCCCGAGGCCGAGGAGCCGTTCCTGCCCGGACGCATGAACAGCCGGGTGCGCGGCATTCTGGATGGGCTGGGGCTGGGTGTGGATGCCAAGTGGTCCTACCCCGAGCATCCAGGCCGCGTGACCACTGTCTATGATCTGCTGCAGGCCCAGCCCGTACCGGGCGTGGTCTTCGCCCCCGGCTACAAGGCGAGTCTGGAGCAGCTCCAGCGTGTGCATACCACCTCGTACATCGAAAGCCTGCACGAGCTCGAAGGCCAGCAGGCCTGGCTGGATATCGATACCACTGCTATTTCGGCCGGCAGCATGGAGGCCGCGGAGATCGCCGCCGGCTCGGTGGTCGCGGCTGTGGACGCCGTGTTCGAGGGCGCCAGCGATTCGGCGTTCGTGATCTGTCGCCCGCCCGGACACCACGCCAACGCGGTTCGCGCCCGCGGTTTTTGCCTGTTCAACAACATCGCCGTGGGGGCGGCCCACGCCCAGGCCCACTGGGACGCCGAGCGCGTGTTGATTGTGGACTGGGATGCCCACCACGGCAATGGTACCCAGGATATCTTTGCGGCTGATCCCAGCGTGATGTTTTTCGATACCCATCGCGCAGCACCGTTTTATCCCGGCACCGGCCAGATGGAAGAAGTCGGCGAGGGGCTGGGCGAGGGCACCACGGTGAATGTGCCCCTGCCGGGCGAGGCCGGCGACCGGGCCATGATCATGGCTTTTGAAAATATCCTCGTGCCGGCCGTGGACTGGTTCAAGCCCGATCTCATCATGGTCTCGGCCGGCATGGATGCGCATATCACCGAGTTGTGTCTGAGCATGACCTACGACGGCTACTCGGCGCTGACCGGTATTCTGCAGCGCCTGGCGGACACCTATTGCCAGGGCCGCCTGGTGATGGCGCTGGAAGGCGGCTACAACCCGGATACGCTCGCCAAATGTACTCGCACGACACTCGAGGTCATGGCCGGCGGCGCGCCCGCCGAGCCGCGCGAGCCGGGCATGGCCGAGGTCGCCGAGATCGCCGATTTTCATAACTCGGCCTTTGCTGACGGCGAGTAGACCGGCATGAGTGATCTGAACGCGCCCGTGGGCGACACGCGGCCGACACGCCTGCCGGTGACGCTCGCGCCGATCACGCGGTCCAACTGGCAGTACGTGATCGCGCTGCGGGTGGCGGATGCGCAAAGCGCCAATCTGGCCAGCAATCTCTACTCGCTGGCTGAGGCCTACGTCGAGCCCACCTGCCAGCCCCGCGCCATCGTGGCCGGTGCAACCGTTATCGGCTTTGTGATGTATGAGTATCTAAGTTGGTGCGATGCCTACAATATCCCGCGCTATATGATCGACTATCGCTGGCAGGGGCACGGCTACGGGCGCGCTGGGCTCGTGGCATTGATTGACGCATTGGGCGAAGACCATCCGGGGGCGGCCCTGTCGATCAGCTTGTTGCCCGACAACGAAGGCGCGCGGGCGCTGTATGCCAGCCTGGGCTTTGAGGACACCGGCGAGATGCATCACGGCGAAATCGTCATGCGCCGGCCCGGCGCGCCCGACGCCGATACGCCCGGCTGACATGGCCAAGATGCAGAAGAAAGCGGATCTGCCGGAAAAGATCTGCGAGCACTGTGGCCGGCCCTTCAAATGGCGCAAGAAATGGGCCAGGGACTGGCACCAGGTCAAATACTGCAGTAAGGCCTGTCGGTCTGCCCACAAAAAGCGTGATGGATGACGACTACAATACTCTGGTTCAAAAACGATCTTCGTCTTGACGACAATCCCGCCCTGGCGGCGGCCTGCCAATACGCGGATCAGCTGATTTGTGTCTACTGCGTGGACCAGCGCTTTACCGCGAAGAGCGACTACGGCGACTGTCAACGCGTGGGCCCACATCGTGCCGGCTTCGTGGCCGAGGCGCTGCTCGACCTCGCTGAACAACTGGGCGAGCTCGGCCAAACGCTGCATATCCTGGACGGTGAGCCAGAAGACGTGCTGTCGGCGATCGCGGCAGAGACCGGCGCAGACTCGGTACACACTGAAATTGAACGAGCCCCCGATGAGGCCGCCCAGCTCAAGCGCGTCAACGATGCGCTGGGCGAGGCCTGCGAACTCGTATGCTCGCCCGACAACACCCTCTATCGGCTCGAGGATTTGCCGTTTGCACCGGCCGATGTGCCGGCCACGTTCACGAAGTTTCGTAAGAAAATCGAAGACGCCATTGATAACCGGGCGCCGATCGCTGCTCCGGAAGTCTTGCCCGGGCCGGGCGAGCTGGCTGGCCTGGCGCTAACGCAGGTCGATGTAAGCACCTGGCGGCGGGATGCGCCGCGGTTTACCGGCGGCGAGCGCGCCGGGCAAGAGCGTCTAACTTATTACCTGTTCGAGACCGACCGGCTTGCGGTCTACAAGAAGACACGCAACGGTCTGCTGGGTGACGATTACTCGTCGAAGTTCTCGCCCTGGCTGGCAGCCGGCTGTCTGTCGGCGCGTCGAATCGCTGCGCGCGTAGCCGCGTACGAGGCCCAGGTTACGGCCAACAAGTCCACTTACTGGCTGATCTTCGAACTACGCTGGCGTGAGTTTTTTCATTGGACGCTGGCCCGGGTGGGCGCGCGCCTGTTCTCACGCGGCGGCATCATCGGGCGCGGCGACCGGCCGACGGCGGTGGATGCCTCATCGATCGAGGCTTGGCAGGCCGGGCGCACGGGCGTGCCGTTCATCGACGCCAATATGAAAGAGCTGACCGAGACCGGCTATATGTCTAATCGCGGTCGCCAGAATGTCGCCAGTTATTTCGCTCGCGATATGGCTCAGGATTGGCGCTGGGGCGCAGCCTGGTTCGAAGAGCGATTATTGGATTACGACGTCGCCAGCAACTGGTGCAATTGGGCGACCGTGGCCGGCGTGGGCACCGATAAGCGCGACAACGGCTTCAACGTACTCGCCCAGGCGCGTCGTTACGACGCCGACGGCGAATATATTTTGCACTGGCTGCCCGAGCTTGAAGCCGTGCCGGCCAAATGGCGACATACGCCGTGGCAGGCCGACCCGGCCACGCTCGCCTCAATCGACTATCCGCGGCTGGCACATATACCCGCCGAATGGGCCGACCATATTCCGGACTAGGGGCCGCCGAACAAAAAACGGCGTCTAGCCGTTGGCTGCGTCGTAGGCATCGATACGCTGGACAAGCGCCATGATCTCACGGCGTAGTGTTTCAGCCTGCTGTGGGCTGGTGTCGATACGACACATCACATCATCGGAGACGTCCCGGGCCCGGGTTCGCAGGCGATCGCCATGCTCGGTCAGCTCGATCATCACTCGGCGTTCGTCGTCTACGTCGCGACGACGCGAGACGAGGCCGTTCTTTTCCATGCGCTTCAAAAGCGGTGTGAGCGTGCCGCTGTCCAGATACAGCGCCTCACCGAGCGTTCCGACCGACTGCGGCGCGCCCTCCCAGAGAATGAGCATCACCAGATACTGAACATAGGTCAGCCCCAGTGCATCGAGCATGGGCCGATAAGCCCGCGTCATGCGGTGGGATGCGGTATACAGCGCAAAGCAAAGCTGTGCATCGAGCTTTGGAACAGCCGACGACGCGGCCGATCGAGCGGTTTGGGTCATCTTGAAACAGTCCGGCCGGAATTTAAGAAAATGGCTCGTTTGTCACGAGTGTGTCATATCAACCGGCGCGCGTTGCCATGGGCGAACGCAATCGTTCGGTAGACAAAGCCTCGGCAACCCGCTCGTAAGAGCGGAGCCGGGCTGCTTGGTCATGGATATTAGACACGATCATCAACTCAGAGGCTTGCGTATGCTCGGCAAGCGATGACAGCCGATCAGCGACCTGTTCGGGCGTGCCGATGACGTGCCGCGCTCGGTTATCGGACACCGCAGCGCGCTCGAGCTCCGAATACGGATAGGCCGCGGCCTCTTCAGGCGATGGCAGGGCAGCAAATTCGCCCTTGCGCAATCGCAGCCACATCAGATCCACGGTCTGTGCCAGATGCTGGGCCTGTGCCTCGGTATCGGCACAGATGACCGATACGCCAAGGATAGTGTGCGGCGCCTGGAATTGCGCCGACGGCTGAAACTGTCGGCGATACTCGTTCAGTGCCGCATCGGGGGCCATCGGACTGAAATGGCTGGCGAAGCTGTAACCAAAACCGCGATCGGCCGCGAAGCCGGCGCTGGCCCCCGACGAGCCCAGAATCCAGATAGGCGGCAGCCCCACATCCTCGGGCATGACACGCACGCCATGATAAGGATGATCGACCGGGTAGCTGTCTTCAGATAGCGCAAGCATTTCGTCGAGCATGGCAACGAAATGCTCGCCCGAGCGGGCGTGTATCGCTCGATTGGCTCGAGCGTCGGAGCCGGGGGCCCGGCCTAGCCCCAAGTCGACGCGGCCCGGGTAGAGCGCTTCTAGGGCTTTGAAATGTTCAGCCACGCGCATCGGCGCATGGTTGGGCAACATAATGCCGCCCGAGCCAATACGGATATGCTGCGTTAACGCACCAACGCGGGATAGCAGTACTTCAGGCGAGGCGCTGGCGATGGCCGGCATGCTGTGGTGTTCGCTAATCCAATAACGCTTATACCCCGCCTTTTCAGCGGTTTCGGCCAAGGCCAGTGTATCCGCCAGCGCCTGCGAGGGCGCAGTGCCGCTGGGCACGGGCACCAGATCCAGTACAGAGATATCAAAAGACATGACACGGCTCGCCGATGCGAATACGAAGAACCCGGACATGAGGACTGTCGTTGGTCAATGCAACCAATGCCCTCAGCTCCGTCAGCGGTCAGTCACGTGTGGCGATGATATAGACCGCGTGGATGATGCCCGGAATATAGCCCAAGATCGTCAATACGATATTGATCCAGAACTGCAAGCCCAGTCCAACCTGCAAGAAGACGCCGACGGGCGGCAAGAGGATCGATAGGATAATGCGGATGATATCCATAAAAACTTATGTATAAGGAGTATGTTGCGCACGTTGCCAGAGTTGCTCGACCGCCGGCTGAACAAAAACTAAACATACTTCGTTAACTCCGTTCAGTCACGGTTAAATGAAGAGCGATAAAATGACGGCCAGGATCGCAAGAATAGGAACACGTCATGCGTCGACTTTTCATTCCCTTCGTGGCAGCGGTGTCGTTGGCCGGTGCCAGTGGTTCGGCTCTGGCCGGTGACACGCTTAACAGCGCGCTGGGCGGTGGCCTGGGTGGCGCAATCGGTGCCGCTGTCGGTGGCTCCATGGGCGGCCAGACAGGCGCGGTCATCGGTGGCGGCTTGGGCGGCGCCGGTGGCGCTGTGATCGCCGATAAAATCAACGAACGCGATGATTATCGTTACCGGGATGACCGCTACCGCCGTGATTGGCGTCACGATCGTCGCCACGACCATTGGGGCCGCTGGCACCGATAGATTCCGTCTTCCCAGCTAAAAAAAGCCGCGCTTTGACCAGCGCGGCTTTTTTATGTGCGGTTTACGGGCCCGCGTAAAGAAGCTCTGCACGGCCCTGCGCGACCCGTGAGGGTCGTGCAGAGCGTCCATGAGTGTCTATCAGGCATTCGACGCGCGGTCTGCAAGACACAAAATACCGTTGTCGGCCTGTGACTGTTCTTGTGTGAGCAGGGTCTGGAACCCGTCATGGCCCAGACATGTCCGGCTGTTATCCGGCGTCGAGGCCGTCTTGGCCAACAAGGTCGTCGGCGCCGGTGACATACGTGCAATCAGCGGACGGATATGGCGTTTGAAGCGCGCCAACCGACCTTCGGGCAGGTCATGACCGCCTGGCAGTTTCATAGTCAATGGGTTATGCGGTACGCCGTCGTGGCGGATTTCAAAGTGCAGATGCGGCCCCGTAGCGCGTCCCGATTCACCGACATAACCAATGATGTCGCCCTGGGAGACGTGCTGACCCGGCGATAGATGCGAACGGAAACGGTGCAGATGGCCATAGCGCGTGCTGTAGCCGGCCGCGTTTTTCAACTCGACCAGTCGCCCGTAACCGCTCATCCAGCCGGCGTACTTAACCGTGCCGTCGGCTGCAGCATGGACCGGCGCGCCGATGGGCGCGGCCATGTCGACACCTTCGTGTGGACGTACTTGATGGGTGACCGGATGCAGCCGGTGCATATTGAACGGGCTGCTGATACGTGTGTAGGCCACCGGCTTGCGGCTGAACTTCGGCTCGAACGCCGCACCCGTACCGTCGTAGTAAGCCATGTGGCCTTGAGCGTCTTTAGCGCGGAACGACTCCAGGATCTGATGGTTCGTAGTGATTCGCGCGGATACGATTTCGCCGGTGCCGATTTCTTCGTTATTGGCGTAAATCGCGTTGTAAATGACGGCAAAACGATCGCCCTGATGCAGGGTGTCCAGATCGTGCCGATAGCGATAGATCTGTGAAAGCTGCTCAGTCACCCGTGACGGTACGCCTTCCTGAGCCAGAGATTCTGCTAGCGAGCCGTCGATCGTGCCCGACGCCAGAATTTCGCGGGTCTGGGTCGGGCGATGATCGATCATTGCCACCAGGCCGCGGCGGTCGCGGTTGACCGACAAGGTACGCAGGCGGTCGATTTTGAATCTCAGTTCGCTGAGCTGGCCGGTTGGGGTTTTGCGGAAATGCAGAATATCGCCCGGATGCAAGCGTTTGAGGACCTGAGCAGAGGGTTGGTGCAGCAGCGCCACCCAAGCGCTGGCCGGTAGACCGGCACGCTTGAAAACGCCGGACAGGGTATCGCCTCCGCGTACGGTGATTTGTTCCCACGGTGTGATTTGCGGCGTCGTGGTCAGGCCCAGCGCGTCAGCAGCCTGCATCTGGTTATCCGCAAGCGGGGTGATCCGCATTTCGTGATTCGGGCCAGCGGTGGGCTTGGATCGGGCGGAGGAAAGCCCCGTTCCGGCTTCGCCCGGCGCAGCATGCCCGGCCGCGCTGACCATGCACAAAGATAATCCCACTACACCAGCAACGCCGGCGTATCGTTGTTGTTTGATCCGCATTCAAAACCCTCGAGGCAACGTCGAACCCCCAATGTGTCGCGACGTTGGTGCTCACGTAACGCTTCGCTACGGGTAGCTAGACAGCGCTAAACGCAAAAAGTTTGGTGGCGTGAAAAATTTTTTGTTTCTGGTCAACCACCTGAAGCGAGAAACCATCCCGCCAGCGCAATGACGGCGGCGCCGGCCACGGCCGCGACCCAGAACCCCGTGTCTTTCTGCCCAAAGCCGGCGCTGTCGCGAATAAAGCCAAGGGCTACGAACGCGAACAGACCGGCTGCGATGCCGAACATCAACCCGCTGGAAATCGGCAATGTCGGATGCATGATGGCAATGCCCAGGGCGCCGAGTCCAGTCGCCATGGCCGGCCATCCCACCAATGTACGAGATCGATCCGCCTGACGAAGACGACGAGCCAACAAATAGCCGGCGGGCGCTTTGTGCGCGAGGATCGCCAGGCCGGCGGTCCAGCCAAGAGCCGGAAGGAACGTATACAGTGCGCCGATGGCTACGCCAGCGCTGATGGTGTGCAGCGTTAGCCCGGTCAACGCCACCTGATCCATCGCTCCACGGGCGACACGATGGAGTGCCAAGCCTGCCAGTATGCCGATGATGAGTCCCGCGGTGCCCGGCAGCGCGTGCGCGATCAACGCGTGTGGCACCACGAATACCAGGGCGGCGGCTAGCATCGCGCCGCCCGCGGCTGCATCGGCGAGCACGATCGTGCGCTCGGACACCGCGCCCAGGCTGGCGAGCGCACCCACGATGAGCGCCAGGGCGCCGAAGATGGCCAACCCGCTGAGCGTTGCCATGCCTTGAATCTCTGCCGTGACGACCAAGCCCAGCCAGACCAGCCAGCCCAGGCCCAGGGATAATGTTGCCGCCGTGCCAGGCATGTACGCGCTTTTGCTCGTGTGAGCTTCGGCCGCACTGCGTTTCATAGGGTTTGCTGCGGCCGCGCTTGTGCAACCACGATGTGACGTCGATCAATACGGTGGGCGGCAGACGAGAACAACAAGCCGAGAGTTCCGCAAACGCTGAATATCGTTACAGGATAACATGCGTGTTCCGTTACTGTCTTCAGAGCATGGCATCGTAGACAGCTTTCGTGATCCGGCTCGCGTTCACCGGCCTAGCGGTTTAGTTTGTGTCTCTTGTGCGGGCGTCGAAGAAAAGGAGCGTCATGACCCTGAGGTCAATTGTTTGGGCACTGGTTATTACTATCGGTCTGGTCACGACGGCAGGAGCCGCCGATCTCGACAGCCAGATGACGCCTGAGCAGGCCAAGAAAGTGCTGGCCACCACCCAGCCGAGAGCCGAGGCCGGAGATGCCGCCGCGCAGTACAACCTGGGCGTGCTCTACGATCGTGGCCTCGGGGTCGAGCAAGACTATGCCAAGGCGCGATCCTGGTACGAAAAAGCCGCCAAGCAGCGCTACGGACGGGCCGAACACAACCTGGGCATCATGTACGAAGCCGGTAAGGGCGTGAACAAGAACGCTGCCAAAGCGGCCCATTGGTTTCGTCGCGGTGCCGACGACGGCCAGGCGGCGTCACAGAACAATCTAGGCGTGCTCTACATGAAAGGCGATGGCGTGCCGCAGAACACGGGCAAGGCCGCGTTCTGGACCGCGCGTGCCGCGGCCGCCGGTAACGGGGCGGCAATCGACAACCTGCCGCATATCGTTGATGACCTGCCCGAGCGCCACGTCAACGCCAAGGATGTCAACGTACGTGACCAGCCCGACAGCGAGGCCCGCGTGGTGCGTCAGGCCGACAGCGATTCCGTCGTGGTCGTGCTCGCGCGCGAGCCGAAATGGACCCAAGTCCTGTTTCCCAAGACCTACGAGACCGGCTGGATCGCCAACTTTCTACTGGCCGATACGCTGGCGCCGCTGGCCAACGATGAGCCGGCCGCGGACAAGCGCCCGCTCACAAGCCAGTCGACCGCACAGCCCAAGCCGGCCGCCGAAAAGGCTAGCACCGCCGCCGGCGACGCTGGCGAGACAACTGAGCCGAGCGCGAACGACACCACATCCGCGCCAGTGCCCGAACCCGCCGAGTCAGCTTCGGCTAACGAGACACAGGACGCGAAAGCGAAACCGTCTAATGTTTCAACAAGCCAAACCGAGACGATGCATGTCGGCGTAGGGTCAGCCAATCTGCGCGCCAAGCCTAACCGTTCGGCGCGGGTTATCGGTCAGCTGTCACGCGACGCTGAAATTACGGTGCTCAAGCGACAGAACGGTTGGATACGCGCACGCTCTCCGGGCGGCATGGAAGGGTGGCTGGCCGGCTACCTGCTCGTTTCCGGGCCTCATTGAGCGCATAAAAAAGCCGTTGTCGAGCCTGTCGACAACGGCTTTTAATCAACGCGCAGCGAACGCGTCAGTCTGTCGCGTCCACGGCCGGGGTGGGACGCACGAGAATTTCGTTAACGTCCACACTGGAAGGCTGCGCCAGCGCGTACATCACCGCATTAGCGATATCGCGATCGGTGAGAGCATGCTCGGGCGACTCATCGAAGAACGGTGTATCGACCATGCCGGGCTCGATCAGCGTCGTTCGGATGCCGGTGCCACGCAGCTCTTCGCGCACCCCATAGCCGATCGCACTGACGGCCCATTTGGTGGCGCTGTACATCGAGCCCGGGATCGTCACCCGGCCGGCGGCCGAGCCGGTAATCAGCAGATGCCCGCGACTGGCTTTGAGCGCTTCCGCGCAACACTGAATGGTCAGGCCGACGCCGTAGACGTTGGTCAGAATCATGTCCTTCCAGACATCACTGTCGGCGCCGGTAAAGCCGCCCGGCTTGCCACCGATACCGGCGTTGGCAAAGACCGCGTCGATGCGCCCAAAGCGCTCGAGCACGGTCTCAACCATGGCCTGCTGAGACGCTTTGTCGGTCACGTCACAGGTGATCGGCAGTGCCACGTCCGGGCCGCCGAGTTCATCGACAAGCTCGGCCAATTTCGACTCGGTGCGGGCCGCAAGTGCGACACGATAACCGTCGGCAACGGCCGCTCTTGCGGTGGCCGCACCGATACCGGTCGAGCCGCCGGTGATCAGCAGTACGTTGCTATCGGACATGACAGACCTCACGGTAACGCTAGCTGAGATTACTCGGCGTGCGTGTGCTCGTCGTGCACGTGACCGTGCTCTTTTTCGGTGTCGCTGGCTTCACGCACGGCCGCGATGTTCACCGTGAAGTCCAACGTTTGCCCGGCCAGAACGTGGTTGCCGTCGACCGTGACTTCATCGCCTTCGACTTCCTTGACCGTGACGACCATGGGGCCGGCATCGGACTCGGCGCGGAAGCTCATGCCCGGGGCCAACTCGTCGACGCCCTGGAAGGCTTCGCGGTTGACCTTCTGAACCAGCTCTTCGCGATACGGTCCATAACCTTCATCGGGCTCGATCGTGGCTTTGACTTCGTCGCCCTCGGCGTGGCCTTCGATCGCTTTTTCCAGGCCCGGCACGATGTTGTCGTGGCCGTGCAGATACGACAGCGGCTGGCCTTCCGCCGACTGATCGATGATTTCCCCTTGGGTATCGCGCAGTACGTAGTGAATGCTGACGACGTTGTCGCGCTGGGCTTCCATAACCGCCTCTTGAGCGTGATGTTTCGTTGGTGAGCGGCTTAACGTTGCGACGATCGATGAAAAGTCAATGGCTGTTTCAAAATCGATCGCCGCAAACGTGTACCTAAGGCCGCTATCCGGCCAGGTGCGCCAGTTCGTCGAGGCCGCTGCCCCCGTCGCCATAAGCTGTCTTGAAAGCGTCGCGTTCTTTCCAGCGCTGCCAATGGGCATCGATATGCTCGAAGCGCTCGTCCAGCGGGGTTTCGTTCGGACCGAATTTGGAAAACGCTACGGCGGTGGCCAGCGTGATATCGGCAAACGTCGGTGCGTCACCGTCCAGCAGCCAGGCACGTCCATCGGCTAGATGCTGATCGACCAGCCCAGCGTGGGCGAGTGCTTTCTTGCGCTGGGATTCGCCCCAAGCCGGGTTGTATGTCGGCTCGAGCTTGAAGCCCAGGCCGGTGTGCAGCACGTGAAACATGGTCACGATCGGCAACAGTACGTGCAGATAACACCGCTGGTCCCACATGGCATCCCGGGCAGCCGTTAGCGGGTCATCGCCGGTTATTTTTCGCCCGTCATGCTGTGCGTCGAGATAAGTCACGATGGCCGGCGTTTCGCTCAGATAGTGGCCGGGCTGATATTCCAGCGTAGGCGCTTCGCCGAACGGGTTACGCTTCAAATGGGCCCAGGCGCGCTGCTCGCCGCCGGGCGCCATATCCAGCTGCACCTCTTCATAGGCCTCGGCGATGCCTTTTTCGTGCATGAAAAGCCGCAGGCGCTGCGGGTTCGGAAATGCAGACGGTGCGGTATAGATTTTGGGTTTATCGCTCATAAGACAGTCCTTAGCCTGATCGAGTAACCATAAAAAAGCCGGGCACATGGCCCGGCTCGCTTGCGCTAACGCGCGATCTAGCTTTCCAGAGCCGCGTCCAGCTCAATATCGGCGCCTTTGTAAAGACGCGACACCGGGCACGCGTCTTTGGCCTTGGCTGCGATGTCCTTAAACTGGGCATCATCCATGCCGGGCACCTTGCCGCGACAAATCAGCTCGATCTTCTCGATGGTTGGCGTGCCGTCAGTGGAGAAATGCACCTTGGCCTCGGTCTCGACCGAATCCGGCGCGTGGCCCTCTTCGGCCAACATGGCCGAAAACTGCATCGAGAAGCAGCCGGCGTGGGCGGCCCCGATCAGTTCTTCTGGGTTGGTGCCCGTGCCGTCCTCGAAGCGGGTCTTGAACGAGAACTGGCCTTCATAGGCACCACTGGCCAGTTTCATGTGGCCCTTGCCAGATTTCAGATCGCCTTGCCATTGGGCATTCGCCTTGCGTACGGGCATGTTGCGTCTCCTTTTAAGACGTCAATGCATTCAGTCTTGTCAACATAAGTGGTGGTCGCGATGAAGACAAGCGCGCTCCGCTTCATTGTGCAGGCATCGGCAAGGTGCTAGCGTCGAAATAAACAACGCAAGCGCTTATGCGCAGGGATAGGGGTCTATGGCGAGCACTGCAGCCGATGATCGGTCGGTCGATTCAGATGACGTGCGCAAGGCGGTAACCGCCGCCGGACTGGGCAACGCGCTCGAGTGGTTCGACTTCAGCATCTATGCCTATACCGCCGGTACCATCGGCCACGTCTTCTTTGCGCAGGGCGCCGGCGGCGACTCGCTTCTCAAGTCGCTGATGTTTTTCGCCGTGGCGTTCGCTGTGCGCCCGCTGGGCGGATTGTTCTTCGGCCCGCTGGGCGATCGGATCGGGCGCTCGAAGGTGCTGGCAGCCACCATCATCCTCATGTCGCTGGGCACCGTGATGATTGGCCTCATGCCGACTTATGCCCAGATCGGCATCTGGGCGCCCATCGGCCTGCTGGTCGCTCGCTTGATTCAAGGCTTTTCAACCGGCGGCGAATATGGCGGTGCGGCGACTTTCATCTGCGAATATGCGCCGGACAAGACGCGCGGCTTTCTGGGCAGTTTTCTAGAGTTCGGCACGCTGGGGGGCTATATCGTGGGCTCGGCTCTGGTGTTCATTACACAGATCTCGATGGGCGATGCAGCCTTTACCGAATGGGGCTGGCGTATACCGTTCCTCTGTGCCGCACCGCTCGGGCTTTTTGGTCTGTATCTGCGACTGCGCCTGGAAGACAGCCCGGCGTTCGAGGAAGCCCAGGAGAATAACGAAGCCGATGGCACGCTGGGCGAAGTGGTCACCAACCATATGCGTCAACTGTTGCTGTGTATCGGCCTGACGCTGATTCTGAACATCGCCTACTACACCGTGCTGACCTATCTGCCGAGTTATCTCGAGACCATCCTCAAGATCGGTACCTGGGAAGCCTCGGGGCTGCTGATCTTGGTACAGCTGGTGATGATGAGCATTATCTTTCTGTTCGGCGGCTTGTCCGACCGGACAGGGCGTAAGCCGCTTTTGATCGCGGCATGTATCGGCTTCATCGTATTCGCGTGGCCGGCATTCTGGCTGCTGTCTCTGACGACCATTTGGAGTCTTGTCGGAGGCCTTGCGATTCTGGGGCTTTTGACTGTCATGCTGGCAGGCGTCATGCCGTCAACGCTGCCGGCGATTTTCCCCACCCGGGTGCGCTACGGCGGTTTTGCGATCGCGTATAACGTATCGACGTCGCTGTTCGGCGGTACGGCGCCGCTGATTATCCAGTGGCTGATCGGCCAGACGGGCAACAATTTCATCCCGGCCTATTATTTGATGATCGCAGCCGCTATTGCGCTCATTCCGATCATGCTCATTCCTGAAACCGCCAACCGGCCGCTGCCAGGCTCGCGCGGACAGAATTTGGGCAAGAAGCCGGCGCCAGCCGCGTAGCGCTCGGTGCGGTGGCTATCGAGCGTGCTCAGTGGGCGTAAATCATCCGGGTGGTCATACCGCCGTCGGCTGTAATTGTTTGGCCGGTAATGAACGCTGCATCCGGGCCGGCCAGAAACGTCACGAGGCCGGCAATATCGTGACCCTGCCCGACGCGGCCCACGCGGTGCTGCTCGTGATCGATTGCGCGCAACGGCTCGGGCGATACAGCGCCGGGCTGCTGGTCGCGGACATCGATCCAGCCGGGGGCAATCGCGTTGACGCGTACCGCCGGGCCCAAAGATTGCGCCAGGGCGTGGGTGAGCGCGTGAATGCCGCCCTTGGTGGCAGCATAGGCTTCAGTATCCGGTTCGGACTGGAAAGCACGGGTCGAGGTGAGGTTGACGATGGCACCCGAGCGCGCCCGGAGCAGCGCCGCGTGATGCTTGGTCATCAGAAATACCCCGGTTAGATTGACGTCAACCACGCGTTGCCAGTCGGTGAGAGATAGCGTCTCGACGGGGCCGGAGAATGGATCGGCCAGGCCGGCGTTGTTGACTAGCAGATCCAGCCCGGCGTCTGCGCTGTTAATCGCATCGGCCAACTCGGCCACGTCGGATTCCACGGCCACATCTACACGGCGCGTGGAGAGCCGCTTGCTGGCAAGACACGCCGCGAGATCGGCCAGGGCGGCTGGGTCGTTATCCACGGCCCATACATGCCAGCCGTCTTCCAGCAGGCGACGTGTGATGGCACGGCCGATGCCGCGGGCGGCGCCGGTGATCAGACAACTTTTGGACTGCTCGGTCATCAGAAACTCCGTGGGCTGGGGCAAACCTCAGACATAAAAAAAGCCCGCAACGCTTGTTGCGGGCTTCGACACTTCAACGCACGAACGCTTAGTTGGACGCGTCGTCCATTTCGTCGCTGGCGTCGTCCATGGCGTCGGACGTCTCGTCCATCGCGTTATCGGCCGCGTCCGAGGTTTCATCGGCGGCGTCGTCCATGGCGTCGCCGGCATTATCGGTCGCGTTGTCCAGCTTTTCGCCGGCTTCTTCGGCGGGGCCGTCGTTGCTGTCACAGGCCGCGAGGCCGAAGGTGGACACGCCAAGAACGGCCGCGATCAACAGTGCCTGAAGTTTTTTACTCATAAGCTTCTCCCTAGTTAAACAAAGGAACGTCCGAAGGCGTTCCCATAAACCGGCGCCAGTATAGAGATCAGGTGCCTTGCTGGTATCTGAACATAATGCAGATTACCGTAGAGTGCTATACCCCAATTTCGGCGCGGAGTGCGGTCATGACGCGCTTTGGCGCCGGGTCGCCTGAACGCATCGCGTGATCGATTCGGGCTTTGTACAATCCGCGCCCATATGCAATCGCCGTGTCGTGCGATTGCCCTGTTTGTCTGGAGCCTTCTCATGTTCGCGTATATCAAGGCGCTGATCGCCGGCCTGTTGTCGATTATTGTCTTCCACCAAGGCCTGCTCTGGGGGCTGAATCAGCTCGATATCGTGGAGGCGACGCCTTGGAGTCTGGCAAGCGTGGGCGGCTTTGGCATGCCGGTGCTGGCATGGCTTTGTATCTGGGGCGCGGTCTGGGGCGTGGTGCTGTGGCCGCTGATCCGCAACGCACAGAGCGCCGGTTATTATGTGGGGGCTATTCTCCTGTCAGCGATTCTGCCGACGCTCGTGGCGTTCTCACTGGTGCCTCTGGCACGGGGCGTGAGCATCGACAGCTTGCTGGCCGGGCTAACGCTGGCGCGTATCGGCGTGGCAATGGCCTTGAACGGTGCGTTCGGTCTGGGCCTGGCGCTGTTCATGCGCGTGATGCACCCACCGCGCTGACGTCTTCGACCTGCGAGCTGTCGAGCGCGCCTTCGACGCTGTCGCCGCCGCAGGGCAGGCGCAGAACGAACACGGTGGCCCAGGTGTTTGTATCGTCTAGCATGGACAGCTCTCCGCCGTGCGTACGCGCTAGTGAGCGACTGACGTAGAGCCCCATGCCCAGCCCGTCGCGCTTTTGAGTGTCGAACGCGGTGAAGGGATCATTCTGGTCGGCTATGCCCGGACCGTTGTCGCTAATACGAAACTCGATATCGTGGCTGTCGATCAAGCGCACGGCGATTTCGATACGTGGCGGCTCGCTTGGCGATACTGACGTGGTATGCGCGTCGATCGCGTTCTGTACGAGGTTGCGCAGGATCTGCTGCAGAAAAATGTGGTCCACGGCAATGCGCGTGTGTCGTGTGGGCTCATCGATGTTGACGCTGTAATCGATACCCGCGCCGCGCAGGGCAGTGTCCATCAGCCGATGCAGGTCGTTGAGGATATCGCCCAGGTGATGCCAAGTGAGCTTGAGCTCGCCCTGACGGGCATAATCGCGTAGATGGCGCACGATATCGCTGGCGCGCCGGACTTCGCCGTCGGCGTCTTCGGCAGCGGCTCGACAGGCTTCGAGACTACCGGCGCGATGGCCGCGGGCAAGATGGCTGCGCGCGGCCGTCAACGGCTGGGCCATGTCGTGGGCGATACCGGCGCCAAGCGCGGCAAATACCTCGATGCGATCGCGAGACGCAAGCTGATCGCTCAGATCACGCGTGCGGTCGTACGCGGCCATCTGTTCGGTGACATCGTTGGCAAAGCCGGCCAGCCGATATAGCGCGCCGTCGTCGTCATAGACCGGCCAGGCCTGATCCCGAATCCATCGAACCTGTCCGTCCGGCCGGTCGATGCGAAATGTCTCGTCGTAGCAGCCGGCGCGCGCATCGCGCTTGAACGCCTTTAAAACGTGTTCACGGTCCGCATCGTGCACCCACGCGAGACGGCGACCAGGATCGGCGTAGAGACTGTCGCAGGTCTGGCCCCAGATGGCTTCATAAGCCGGGCTGATATAGATGAGCTCGTCGCCCAGCGGCGTGGTCATCCAGAACACTTCATGAATATGCTCGGCCAGTTCCCGGAGCGCCCGGTTTTCCATTTCGGCCTGGGCTGCGCGGTGTTTGAGGGAACGAATCTGTCGGCATAGCGACTGTACATCGGTACAATCCAGGTTTTCGACAAAATCTTGGCTGTCTTGAAAAGCGGTCATCGCGCGTCTCGCAGGTGACAAGTCGGTCGGGCAGGTCGGCGTATTTAATAGCCTGCTATGGTATTGCAACACTATCTGAACAATGCCGGGCGCGAACGGATCATCGGGGATCAGGGTGAAAAACGACTTGCATATACACATCGTCGATGACGACGCGAGCATTCGGGAGTCGCTCAAGCAGCTGATTTCGGCGGCCGGTTATCGAGTGAGTTGCTATGCCAGCGGCAAGAATTTTCTCGATCATATCGATACGATCAGCGGCTGCGTGATCATCGATCTGCGCCTGACGGACATGGACGGGCTCGCACTGCAGCGCCAACTGATTGCTGACCGCGTCGACGTCGATGTAATCGTGGTCAGCGCCTACGGCGATATCTCGCATGCGGTAGAGGCCATGCGTCTGGGCGCGGTGGATTTCATGGAAAAGCCGTTCGACCCGGATACGCTCATCAGCCGTCTCAATGCGCTTACCGAAGCCACCGATGCAGCCTCACGCCTGCAGCGCGAAGCCCGTCAGCGGGCCGCGCTCATCGACACGCTGACACCGCGAGAAAAACAGGTGCTCACGGGCATCGTGGACGGCAAGGCCAACAAAGAAGTTGCTGCGAACCTCGGCATCAGCGCGCGTACCGTGGAAACGCATCGCGTGCATATCATGCAAAAGTTACAGGCCAACTCGCTGGCCCAGCTTGTACGCATCTGGCTCGAGGCCACGCCGCACCCGGAACAAGCCTAGGCGTTATAAATCACCGAATAAAAAGCCGGCGGTTGGATTATCCGCCGGTTTTTTTATGCGAGGCGCTATATCTTCGGTCCGCGGCCGCGTACGGCATTGGAAATCAATGCCAGCACAAACAGCACGATGAAGATAAAGAACAGGATCTTGGCGATGCTGGCCGCACCGGCGGCGATACCGCCAAACCCGAACACCGCGGCAATGATCGCGATGACGAAAAATACAACTGCCCATCCCAACATGACGTTTCTCCTTCGTTTATGAAGCGGGCCCTTCGGCTATCGGACGAAGCTTGTTTACAAGTATCAACTCGGTTGTCGTCTGTATCATGAACGCGATTCGACGACCCGTCGATTATTTATAGAGCTGTGTGTTGAGATGCTTGGCGATCTGGTCGTCGTCCTCGCTGGTCCAGTCCTTGTCGATCGAGTCGACGACCGTCTTGGCCACGTTGTCGTCGAGCTTGTCACGCAGGTGACCGAGAAACGCGGGGGCGGCCGCCAGCACCAGCGCGTCGAACGTACCGTCGTTGTGCGCACTCTTGAGTTTTTCGGCCAGCTCCTTGGCGAATATATCGGCGTGTTTTTCTTGGGTCGTGACTTGCGGGTCGGCTTCGTGATGGCTGGCACTGGTCGAATCGTCGACGCCGCCTTTGCCACCGGTGCGCAGATCGCCCTCGTGCATTCGGCTTTCTTCGTGATAGGTCGCGCCCACGCGCTTGAGCTGACCGTCCGCCGTACGTTCGAAAAAACGCGCTGCCGCTGCGTCGGCGACGACAATCCACTGTGTACTCATAACGTCTCTTATCAACGGCTGTGTATTTAGGCGTGAGCCACGATCGCACCACGCCCGTCATCGAATCCACGTTACGCCCGGGCCGGCACGGCGCCCATCCGTGCTTTTACAGAAGGCTGCGCGGCCCGGGTTAATAGCCCAAGCATGTGTCAACATGCTTGTCGCGGCCGTCGGCCGCGAAGACACAAGAAAAAGAATGACGGACATGTGCCGGCGTTCTTTTTCAATGGCGTTGAAAACAGCTGATCGTTCAGCTGTTTTGGTGCCGGGGTAATAAGCTCGATCAACTCAACAAAGTGGCGACTGCTATGACCGATTCTTCTGTGTCGACCGACGCCCTGCGCGAGACGCTGCGTGAGGCACACCGGGCGTTCGAGCGCGCGCAGTGGCAGGGCGAGGCCGGGCGTGCACGTTTGGCGGGGATCGTCGATCGCGTTTGGGACTGGGCCGAGACGACGACGCTTTCAGCCTGCATTGACGAGCAGACGGTACGCGAGGCCGCGATCCGGCTGTCGCTGGATCTTGAGCTGCCGGCATCGCTGGCCGGCGTGATCGGCGGCGTCGCCGATGATCTGGTCCGACACGAGGTCAATCGCCAGACTCGCGTTCGTGACGTGGTCGATGAAAGTCTGTTCGACGACGGCGTGGCCCTGTTCGTGGAGCTGGAAGAGTTACGCGCGCGGCTGATCAAGCGCCTGCTCAACAGTCCGGTCTATACCGCGTTGGCCTCCGACGTGCTGTATCAGGGCATCAAGGACTATATTTTTTCCGATACCGGCGCCCTGCAGTCGGTGCCGGGCATGTCGCGCTTGATCAAGGGCTCGTCCAGCGCGGTCTCCAAGCGCATGCCCGGGCTAGAGGCTCAGGTCGAGAAACGCGTCAAGGCGTATATCGAGGCCAATACCGCCAAGACACTGGCGCGTAGCCAAACGCTGTTACTCGATTCGCTCGACGAGCGCCGCATTCGCGCGATCGCCGCCGAAATCTGGTCGGCTTCAGCCGACGAGCATCTCTCGATCGCCGGTTTGATCGATCGCGACGAGCTGCAGCGGCTTATCGACTATGGCCTGGCCGTCTGGCGTTCGCTACGCGAGACCGAGTATCTGGGCGTGATGGTCGAGCAGGGCGTGGCCCGGTTTTTTGCCCACCACGGGCAGACAACGTTGGCGGAATTGGCCGCCCATGTCGGTCTGGATCGGGCCACGCTAGCCGGCGAGGTCGAGGCGCTGGCCCCGGCAATCATCGAGGGCCTGGCCGAAACCGGCCTGCTCGAATTATTGATCGATGACCAGATCGATGCCTTTTACGACTCGGAAGCTTTTGCCGCGGCTATTAGCGACGCATGAACGCCGGGCGGGCAAAAGCCGCGCGGTGGATGTCGGCGGTGTAGTAGAATGTCTCGAACGCCGGGTCGCGCGCCGGCGCGACGAGTTCGCGGGCACTGGCCCGGGCGAGCGTGGCCGACCACCAGCCGGTGGGATAACACGGCTGGGGGAAGCTGAGCAGGTCAGTGGCAGCAAAGCCGGCCCGTTGCATGGCCGCCGACATGTCGGCGATCAGTTGTTGATGCACGAGCGGTGATTCGCTCTGCTGGACCATCAGGCCATCATGGGCCAGTACGCGGTGACACTCGCGATAGAAGGCTTCGTTGAACAGGCCCTCGGCCGGGCCGATCGGGTCGGTGCTGTCGATGATGATCAGATCTACCGAGTCGGCGGCTGCCTCACGCATCCAGGCGATGCCGTCGATGAAAGCAAGCCGGGCACGAGGGTCGTCGTTGGCCTCGGTCAGCCGTGGAAAATACTGCTCGGCCACGCGGGTCACGCGCTCGTCGATATCGATTTGAGTCACGTGTTCTACGTGATCGTGTTTCAACACTTCGCGCAGCGTGCCGCAGTCGCCGCCGCCGATGATGACCACTCGAGCCGCGTTGCCATGGGCAGTGAGCGCTGGGTGCGTCATCATCTCGTGATAGAGGAAATTGTCGCGATCGGTGAGCATGACCAGGCCATCGATGGTCATCAACCGGCCGAACGTCTCGGTTTCGTAAACGGCGATCGTCTGAAACGGCGAGCGCTCTTCGTGAAGCTTGCCGCGTATCTTCAGGCCAAAGCCCAAGCCCAGCTCGTCGCTGGATTCGGTGTACCAGTCGCCATCGCTTATCATGTTGTATCGCTATTTTATGCTTGCGCGACGCCGATTATAGATGATTGAACCTGCACATCGAGGGTCTGCGGCCCCCTGGCAAATCGACGATGCTACGCGGCTGTATCGGGTCGGCACCTGGGGCGACGGTTATTTCCACGTCAACGCTAAAGGCCACGTCGAGGTGCAGGTGCCCGGGCGCGACGCCGGCGTGGATCTGGATCATCTAGCCGACGAGCTGCAGCTCCAGGGCTTGCGCCTGCCGGTTTTGGTGCGCTTCGTCGATATTCTGGCTGATCGCATCACGCGCCTGATCCAGACCTTTGACGACGTGCGCGAAGCGCTGGACTACAGCGGGCACTACACGGTCGTTTATCCGGTCAAGGTTAACCAGCAGAAAAGCGTGTGCGAGCGGCTGGTGGCCGCCGGCGGCGCCCGCGCCGGGCTCGAGGCCGGCAGCAAGCCGGAGCTCATGGCAGTGCTGGCGCTGGCGCGGCCGGGCAGCACCATCGTATGCAACGGCTACAAGGATCAGGCGTTTCTACGTCTGGCCATGGCTGGCCAGCAGCTGGGCCACGATGTTTATATCGTCGTCGAGAAACCCTCGGAGCTGGCACCGATCGCCGAGCTGGCGGCCACGTTGGGCCTGCGCCCGCGCTTGGGCCTGCGGCTGCGTCTGGCCAGCGTGGCGGCCGGGCACTGGCAAAACACCGGCGGTGAGAAATCCAAGTTCGGGCTGACCGCGCACCAGGCCCAGAACGCCATCGCGACGCTGGACCGGCTGGGCTATCGCGACTGTATCCGTATGTTGCATGTCCACATGGGCTCTCAGGTGGCCGACCATGAAGCGCTTACGCGCTCGATGGACGAAACCGCGCATCTGTATCGTGCGCTGGTCGAAGCCGGGGCGCCGATCGATACCGTTGACGTCGGCGGCGGGCTGGCCGTGGACTATGAAGGCCGGGGCACGAAGTCGTTCTGCTCGATGAACTACGGCGTGGCCGACTATGCACGGGTGGTCGTGTCGGCCCTGAAGCGGGTCTGCGTGGCGCATGGGTTGCCCGAGCCGGCCATCATCAGCGAGTCGGGGCGCGCGCTGACGGCGCACCACGCCGTGCTTCTGACCCAGGTCATCGATCGCGAAACACCGATAGACACGCCCCCGGCCGAGCTGGACGAGGCCCTGTCGGCCAGCGCTGCACTCGATCGCGCCCAAACCGCGGCCGCGCGCGCCGAGGCCGCGTTCGTGGCCGGTCAGATCGGCCTGGCCGAGCGGGCCGAGAGCGAGCGTGAGGTAGCCGGCATCTATCGCGCGCTGGCCGCGCTCGCGCCGAGCGACGCCGATGAGCGGGCCGCCGTGGCGGTGGCGCGGGAAAAGCTGGCCACCAAGTACTTCGTGAATTTCTCGGTCTTCCAGTCCGTACCGGACGTCTGGGCGCTGGACCAGGTCTTTCCCGTCATGCCCGTGGCTCGCCTGGACGAGGCTCCCGGCGAGCGGGCGCGGCTGTGTGATCTGACCTGTGATTCCGACGGGCGGTTGGATCGCTACGTCGATGCGCAAGGGATCGACAGCACGCTGGCCCTGCATGCCCCGAGTGACGGCGAACCCTATCGGATCGGCATCTTCATGGTCGGGGCTTACCAGGAAAACCTGGGCGATATGCACAATCTGTTTGGTGATACCGACGTGGTCAACGTCGAGATCGGCGCCGACGGCTGGCAGCTCGTCGAGGCCCAGCACGGTGATCGCGCCGACGAACTGCTGCGCTATGTGCACTTCGAGCCCGAGGCGCTGCGCTCGGCGTATCGGCGCAAGCTGGCCGCCGCCGGCTTGGACCGCGCCACCCGCGCCGAGTGCGACGCGCTGCTGGAAGCCGGCCTGGCCGGGTATACCTATTTGCTGGAGTCCTAGCGCCTGTCCTTGTGCTTATCCAGCGTGAAGCGCACGGCCGGGCGGGCATCGTTTTCAAGCACCGTCGGCCCGCGCGAGACGATTCGCTCCGGACTGACGCCGCGAGCGGCCAGATAATCACGAATAGCTTCTTCACGGCTGCGGGCGAGCTCTTCGAGTTTGACCTGATTTTCGCCGTCCACGTGCCCGGTCTGGAATAGATCCATCGCCTTGGCATCGGCCGGCACGCTTTGGCCCTTCACGGTCAGCGTCCAATCCAGATGTTTGTTCATGGCCTGGGCGATCAGGCTCATGTAGTGGCGATCTTCCGGGCGGACATAGTGCTGACCGTCGGCGAAGTACGCCGGGCGATCCTCGACCGATCGAAATAGATTCCGAAACGCTCGCTGTGCCCGGTTGACCAGGCCCACCGGCGAATAATTAGACAATAGCGCGGTACGCAGGCCGGCCAGCACCGCCTCACGAACGAGATTGTCGACCGAGAAGTAAGGGTTGGTCACATCACCGAGGATGCTGGTCTCGAAGGTGAATTCGTCGTCCTGGCCGCGTACCAGCGCCAGCGCGGTCTCCATGTTGATGCCCAGGGCAATCTCCGTGACCTTGTCGCTGTCGTTGGCCAGCCGGAAATTACTGATGGTGGCGTCGAGCTTGCCGTCCAGCTGGCCGCCCTTGGCCTTGAGATCCAGCGTGCCGTTGATCGCCCCACGGGCGATCTTGCGGCCCATGGCCTGGTTCAGATAGCCCGACAGCGAAGGCATGTTCAGCGAGCGCAGCCAGGCATCGATGTCCATGTTCATGCCGCCACTGGCGAGCGGGGCAACGGTGCCGACGCTGTCGAAGTGGCCGTAGGCGCCCAGATCGATCGACAGACGATAGTCCGCATCCTGATCGGGCATCGCCGTATCCAGGTCGTTGAGCACGAAATTCAGGTCCAGGCCGTGCAGGGCGACGCGGGGTTCGGTGACGGTATCCACGAACCAGACCGACGGCCCGCTGATGCCGAGATGTTTTATTGAAAACGTCGAGGTCATCGCGCCGCCGGTCTGGCTCGCGCTCTCGGTCGACGCGTCGCTGGCTTGATCGGCGTCTTTGCTGTCGGCGCCGGCGGTGCTGCCCATGTATTCGCTGATCACGCCGTAGCCGTTTGGGTCGCGCCGGAAATGCATGATGGCATCGCTCAGATCGACGGACTCCAGCTCGTAGTGCAGCAGATCGCGCAGGTGGAAACCCTTGATATCCAGTGATACGGCCTGAACCACTTCGGCGCTGGTGTCGGTATCGCCCATGATCCGCACGCCGCTGGTTTCGAGTTTAGCCACGCGAATATCGTCTAGGCCGTTTATTTCGATGCCACTGGCGTGGTCGGCGAGCGTGGCCAGCCACGGCGCATCGATGCGCGTGTTGCGTACGTCGAGATCGGAGCCAGTCGCCTCGCCCGACATCAGCAATTTCAACGGTCCGTCGCCGGCTTCGGGTTGCTGGCCGTAGCGCCCGTCGTAAATAAACCGGTGAGCGGTCAGCGCCAGCGGCATGTCGGGCAGATCCAGGCGCGCGGTTTCGGTGACCAGCCGGCCTCGAGCGGAGTGAACGAACAGATCCGACGAGTCGATATGGGTCTGGCCGTCCCAGTCGATCCGCCCGGCCGTGAAATGACTGGTCTTGGGAATTGTGAAGACCAAATCGGTTCCGTTCAGCCGGCCGCGCGTATCGATACGCGTGGCGCGATCGGTCAGCGTGGTCTGCGTGGTGCCGGACCAGTGCAGATCTCGAGTGTCGGTGGACAGGCTGTCCGGCACCGCGAATTGCAGGGCGCCTGCGCGGTAATCGCCGTTGCTGACGATGGTGGTCGCATTTTGGCCGAAGGTGAACTCGATATCGCCGCCAAGACGCTCGGCGTCGGCCTTCAGGCGTAGCCGATCCGGGGCGATGAGCGCAACGTTTTTATCGGTATACGTGCCGTGGGTGAAGATTCGAAACGGCGTATCCAGACTTACGACGCTCTTGCCCTGCCAGGCGGCCCGGTCGGCGGTCAGCCGGAACGAGCCGGTTTTTTCCATCGTCAGGTCATCGAGCGCAAAACGCCCCCGGGTCTTGATCTCGCCGGGCTCGGCGCCCGCGCGCAGCAGCTGCCAGTCGGATTCGCCCTTGAAAGAGAACGCATCGGCCTCGCTGCGCAGGCCGCTGGCCTGGACCAGTACCAGCCCCTCGAAGACGGTCGAGCCGTCGGTGTGCAGGCGCAGCTGCTTGTCGGCGTCATACACCACCGACAGATCCAGATCGGTATCGATACGCCCGTCGGCGCCGTCGATGCCGGCTTGCTTGGCCAGGGGCGCCAGCATGGAGACCGGAAAGTTCTCGGCCGTCACGTGCACATCGGCGCTGGGCGTGGCCGATAGCGGCGACATCTGCCCGGAGACGCTGAAACTCCCGCCCGCTGCTCCCAGATGGGCATCGACGGGAATGGGCTGGCCCTTGCGCCAGGTCACCATGTGGGCCGCGCCTGACTGGTTCAGCGTGATGACCTGATCGATGGCCGGCGTATCGCCCATCGCCGGTTGGCGATAATGCACCCGAAACGCACCGACCTGAACTTGCTCCACGCCAAAGCGCCAGTCGGACCCGCCCCCGCTGCTGCTAGCGGGCAGCGAGATGCCGGCTACCGTAAAGCCGTTGTCCGCCCCGCGGGTGATATCCACGCTAGCGCTTCTCACGCTGACCGAGTCCACAAGCACTTTCTTGTCCAGCAGCGGTGAATAAGCCAGCGAGAGTTCGAGATGGCCCAGGGTGAACCCCTGGCCGGCGTCTGGGCCGTCAGAGACACGGCCCTTGGCGTCGTCGACGGTGATATGCCCCGTCAGCAGGTTCACATCCAGCGTATCGATCGTGACCGCCAGCCCCTGCGATTCGAGATAATCCGTGACGACATAACGTGCGATAGCGCCCGGGGCCACGATCACGAGCACGGCCAGCAGAGCGATCAACGAAACGCTGACCATGAGTGCCGTGAACGCGCGGCCCTTGCTTGTCATGAAGCTCTTGTGTTTACCGCCGGCCACGCCGAGACTTTACCATTGCCTTCAGATTACAGACGGGAACGCGATATGAAGACTGCATTTCTGGGCCTCGGCGGCATGGGCCACGGCATGGCCGCCAACCTGGCCAAGGCCGGTCTGCTCACCGGGGTTTACAACCGCACCCGCAGCAAGGCCGACGACTTCGCCGCGGAACACGGCGTCACCGCCTGCGAAAATCCCGTGGACGCGTGCGAGAACGCGCAAGCGATCGTCATCTGTGTGTCGGCCGACGCCGACGTACTGGAAATGATCGATGCGATCACGGCCGGTCTGAACGACAGTCACACCGTCATCGACTGCTCGACCGTAGCCAGCGACACCGCACGCGAGGCCGCCCAGCGGGTCGGGCGCGCGGGCGCTCATTTCGTCGATGCGCCGGTGTCCGGCGGCACCGAAGGCGCCAAGAACGCCAAGCTGTCGATCATGGTCGGGGCCGACGATGCCGTGTTCGAGGCCGTGCAGCCGGTGTTGTCAGCCATGGGCAGCTCAATCACCCATATGGGCCCCGTGGGTGCGGGCCAAGCCACAAAGGCGGTCAACCAGATCATGGTGGCCGGCATCAACCAGGCAGTCTGCGAGGCGATGCGCTTTGCCAAGGCGGTGGATCTGCCCTTGGACAAGGTCGTGGACGTGGTCGGCTCGGGCGCGGCCGGCAACTGGTTCGTCAACCATCGCGGCAAGACCATGGTGGCCGACAACTACGCGCCGGGCTTCAAGCTCAAGCACCACCACAAGGATTTGGGCATCTGTGCGCATATGGCCGAGCAGAACGGCGGTCGGCTGCCGCTGGCCGCGGCCACCCGTGCCGACTACGAGCAGCTGATGGCCGACGGCTACGGCGATGAGGATATTTCGGCGCTGTATCGGCGTCGTAGCGATTTATTCGATTAGGGCGTTTCGTCTCGCGTTACGAGGAGGGCTTCGAGCCCGATTATTTGCGCTAAAAATACTATCGAGAATGTATCGGGCGCCGGTTTCGCACTGCTGTGCGACTCACTTTCGTTTGCTTGTCCAAACGAAAGTAAGCAAAGGAAAGGACCCCCTACATGTCCGCCCGCTTCGCGGGTGCGCGCAGCCGCCCGGGGCGATTGGGACACGGCCAGAAACTCGCGCGGCTTTGGCCGCGCT
>DCKU01000103.1 GCA_002320455.1 Salinisphaera sp. UBA1666 | reverse complement strand
ACTCGCGCCTTGCAGGACACGATTTGCGGTCTCCAACGCGGCGCTCGTATAAAACATCAACAGACCCTAGCGCAACAGACCGTTTCACGACTCGACAAGCCGTCATCGAACGAGGAGACACGGCGTGCTACTCATTCCTGCCATCGATATCAAAAACGGGGCCTGTGTGCGCCTGCGCCAGGGCAATATGGACCAAGACGTCACGGTATTCGACGCTGACCCGGTCGCCGTGGCCCGACGCTGGATTGATGTCGGCGCCGACCGGATTCACGTCGTCGACCTGGACGGGGCCAAGGCCGGCCGGCCGGTCAACGATAAGATCATCGGCGATATCGTCGACGCCGCGGGATCAATTCCGGTGCAGGTGGGCGGCGGCATCCGCGACGAGGCCGCGATCGAGACCTATATCGAGCGCGGCGTCGAGTACGTGATTCTGGGCACCCGCGCCGTCTCCGAGCCGCACTTCGTCTCCGACGTGGGCGTGGAGTTTCCCGGCCATATCATCGTGGGTCTGGACGCCAAGGACGGCAAGGTGGCCACCGACGGCTGGTCCAAGCTCTCGCACCACGACGTCGCCGATCTGGCCCAGCAGTACGAGGCCGACGGCGTGGTCGCCATCATCCATACCGACATCAGCCGCGACGGCATGATGCAGGGCTTGAACGTCGAAGCCACCCGGGCGCTGGCCGCCCAGCTGACCATTCCGGTTATTGCCTCGGGCGGCGTGACCAATATGGACGATATCGACGCCCTGCTGGCCGCCGAGGACGACGGCGTGGCCGGCGCGGTAATCGGCCGGGCCATCTATGAAGGCAGCCTGGACTTCGCCGCCGCCCGCGAGCGCGTCAACGCGCGCCAGAAAGGCGCGCCGAAAACCGACCTGGGAGGCTGAGCCAACGTGTCTCTCGCCAAGCGTATTATCCCCTGCCTGGATATCGACAAGGGCCGGGTGGTCAAGGGTGTAAAGTTCCTGGAGATCCAGGACGCCGGCGACCCGGTCGAGATCGCGCGACGCTATGACCAGCAAGGCGCCGACGAGCTGGTGTTTCTGGACATCACCGCCTCCACCGAGGATCGCGGCACGCTCATGGAAGTGGTTGAGAAGGTCGCCGGCGAGGTCTTCATCCCGCTGACGGTGGGCGGCGGTGTACGCACCCTGCCCGACGTCCGGCGCCTGTTGTCGGCCGGGGCCGACAAGGTCTCGATCAATACCGCGGCTATTTCTAATCCGGAATTTGTGGCCGAGGCCGCTTATCGCTACGGCAGCCAATGCATCGTCGTGGCATTGGACGTCAAGAACGCCGCCAAAAAGGACGAAGAGCCGCGCTACGAAATCTTCACCCACGGCGGGCGCAAATCCACCGGCATCGAAGCGATCGGCTGGGCCCAGAAACTGGTGGAACTAGGCGCCGGCGAGGTGCTTCTAACCAGCATGGACCGCGACGGCACCAAGTCCGGTTTTGATATCCGCCTGACGCGGGCGGTCTCCGACGCGGTGGCTGTGCCCGTCATCGCCTCCGGCGGCGTGGGCAATCTAGCCGATCTGCACGACGGCCTGGTCGATGGTCGGGCTGATGCCGTGCTGGCGGCATCGATCTTCCACTTCGGCGCCTATACCATTCAACAGGCCAAGAACTATCTGGCGGATCGCGGGGTAGCCGTTCGCGACGCCGCGATCCGCTGATTTTTCATCCGCAGATTTCGCTGATTGCGCAGATCCTGGGCGGGATGCTCTTGGCGTACTACGTGTTTCGGCGGGCGCCACGCTTTATTCTGGCGTTGTTCGTTTCCGGCTTGGCGTTCCAGTCTTTCAAGACCGCATGAGTTCGGGAAAACGCTTGATCGGGTAACAAAGCGTAGAAGACGGCTCTAAAAGGCTTGCGCGCCGCTACGACGCCTGCGCCCACCGCTATCTGTGTAATCGGCGAAATTCGCGGATAAAAACTAATCGGCTTCGAGTACGCAGTGGGAAAAGCCCATTCAGCTCATTCGCGGACTAGGGCGTGTCGTCATAAGAGAAGGCGACGCATCGGCGGCCAAGCCGCGGCAAGACAATGCATCGCGAGCGTCACGTGGTTATGCCACGTGAGCGAACGATAACGCAGGATTGCCGGGGCTTGGCCGCCGACCCATCGACATATTTTGGGGGTTGCCCGAGCCGAGGCTCGGGCTTTAACGGCCGTTAGGGGGTGGCCGCACGCGGTTTAGGTGGTCTGGTCTTCATGCTTGCCTTCCGCGAACTCTTCGATCGCCTTGGCGCAGAAGGCGTCGAGATCGTCCGGGGTACGGCTGGTCACCAGACCTTCATCGCAGACGACTTCCTGATCCACCCAGTTGCCGCCGGCGTTCTGTACGTCGGTCTTGATCGACGGGAACGAGGTGATCGTGCGCCCGTCCAAGACATTGGCTTCGATCAGCATGATCGGTGCGTGACAGATGGCGGCCACCGGCTTGTGCTGGGCGAAGAAGTCGCGCACAAAGGTGACGGCCTTGTCGTTAACCCGCAGCGCGTCCGGGTTGACCACGCCGCCCGGCAGCACCAAGCCGTGGTAGTCGGCCGCCGACACTTGGTCCACGGTCTTGTCGACCTTGAACGTATCCGCCTTATTGATATCGGCTTCCATACCCTGGATGTCACCGGCTTTCAGCGAAATCAGCTCGACTTCGGCCCCAGCGTCCTTGATGTCTTGCCACGGGCGCGTCAGCTCAACCTGTTCGAAACCGTCCGCTGCCAAAAATGCGATTTTCTTGCCTTGCAGTTCACCTGCCATGACAGAGCCTCCTTAGGCTTCATTTCAATACACAGCTAATGTGGTGCCCAGTCGGCGTATTTCAAATCCGGCCTAATACGGACGTCGTAGCCAAACGCTCGGCCGCCCGGCTCAGTGCTTGGCCAGTACCGCGTAATAAAAACCGTCGAAATCGTGATCGCCGGGGGCGATGCGCCGGCCGTGCGTCGTCGCCCGGCCCCAGGCTGCTTCGATAGGCTGTGCGGCGGCCCTGGGCTCGCGGGCCAGAAAATCGTCGATCACGGCGTCGCCTTCGGCCGCCAAAATCGAACAGGTGGCATAGACCATGCGCCCACCCGGTGCCAGCGTGGCCCAGAGGGCAGCCAGCAGGCCACGCTGGCGCTCGGCGGCGGCCGGGATATCGCTGGCGCGCCGTAACCATTTGATATCGGGGTGTCGCCGGATCACGCCGGTACCGCTGCAGGGCGCATCCAGCAGGATACGGTCGAAGAGCTGACCGTCCCACCAGTTCGCAGGGGCGCCGGCATCACCGACGCGTACGTCAGCCGCCAGGCCCAGCCGGGCGAGCGTGTCGGTGACGCGGGCCAGCCGTTGGCCGTCGATATCCAGAGCCGTGAGCGCGATATCCGCTCGCTCGAGCAGATGCGCGGTCTTGTTGCCCGGCGCGGCACAGGCATCCAGCACGCGCTGGCCCTCGGCCGGCGCCAAGAGGTCAGCGGCCAGTTGCGCCGCACCGTCCTGGATCGACACGCGCCCGTCGGCAAAGCCCGGCAGCCGCTCGGCGGCCATCGGCTCGGCAAGCTGTGCGCCGTCGGCACAGGCATCCATCGCGGTCACATCGAGCCCGGCCGCGCGATAATCGGCAACCAGCCCGTCGCGAGAGCCCTGACGCCGATTGGCGCGTAGCTGCATCGGCGCCCTGGCGTTGCCGGCCGCGAGTATCGCAGCCGGGTCATCGGGCCAGTCGCGGCCAATGTGCTCGGCCAGCCAGTCGGGGTAACTGGCCATGACGGCCGGCCCGGCATCAGCCAGTGACACCGGCTCGCGCTGGTGGCCGCGCAGGATTGCGTTGACCAGGCCGCGCGCCCCGCCAAGCTTCAGCGCCTTGGTCGCGGCCACGGTGGCGTGCACGGCGGCGTGGGCCGGCACACGCGTGGCCTCGAGCTGAAACAGCCCCACCCGCAACAGTGCATCGAGTAACGGCTGCGGCGTCTTTTTCAGCCGTGGGGCCAATAACGCACCGAGTCGACGATGATCACGCAGCGTGCCGTAGGCCAGAAGCCGGGCCAGTGCCAGATCGGCGCCCACGAGATTCGCCGGCCAGTCGGCCAGCGCGTCGTCCAGACTGCGGCCACTTTCGATCACCGCGGCCACCGCGCGCGCGGCGACCACCCGCGGCCGGGCGCCATTTGCGGCCTCAGACGCCAAAACGCTCTCCCACCCATTCACGGCCGTTCACCGCATCGGCGGCAGCCATGCGGCGCTTGCCGGGCAGTTGCAGCTCGGTAACGCGCAGCAGGCCGTCGCCCGTAGCGATATCGATACCGCGGCGATCAGCGGCCACGACCTCCCCCGGAACGGCCGGGCTCGTGCCGGTCTCACACGCTTTTGCCTGCCAGAACCGCACGCTGTCACCGGCCAGCGGCGAATGCGCCACCGGCCACGGCGCAAACGCGCGTATCCGTCGGGCGATGGCCACCGCTGAATCCTGCCAGTCGATAAGGGCTTCTTGCTTGTCGAGCATGCGGGCATAGGTCGCCTGCCCACTGTCCTGGGGAACGCCGCGCACCCCATCGGGCAGCTGGTTGAGCACGTCGACCAGTGCATTCGCCCCAAGTGCGGCCAGTTGATCGTGCAGCTCGCCGGCCGTGCTCGTATCGGTGATGGGTACACGCGCCACCGAGAGCATATCGCCGGTATCCAGACCGGCAGCCATTTGCATGATGGTCACGCCGGTCTCGGCGTCACCGGCCTCGATGGCGCGCGCGATGGGGGCCGCGCCGCGCCAGCGCGGCAGGATCGAGGCATGCACGTTGAGACAGCCGTGGGTAGGCACATCCAGCACCCGCCGCGGCAGGATCAAGCCGTAGGCCACCACCACCATGACGTCGGGGGCCCAGTCGGCCAGCGCTTGCCAAGCGTCGGGGTTGTTCTTGAACGTTTCGGGCTGGGCAACCGGCAGCCCCAACTCCAGCGCGCGGGCCTTGACCGGCGAGTAGCGCAGGCGGCGCCCACGCCCGGCGGCCCGGTCCGGCTGTGTCAGCACGCCAGCCAGTTCGTGGCCGCTTTCGGCCAGGGCATCCAGCGTGGGCACGGCAAAATCCGGGGTGCCGGCAAAGACCACCCGCATTACGGGGCTCGCTTGGCGGTCTTGGCCATCTTGCGCCGGATACGCTCGCGTTTTAAACGCGAGAGCTTGTCGATATACAGCCCGCCGTCCAGATGCGCCAGTTCATGCTGGACGCACTGCGCCAGCAGTCCCTCGGCCTCCATTTCGTAGGCTTGGCCATCGCGGTCCTGGGCAGCAAAGCCCAGCCGCGTGGCGCGCGTGACGCGGTCATAGTGATCGGGCACCGACAGGCAGCCTTCATCGACCACCTGCTCATCCTCGGCCCAGAGGATGCGCGGGTTACACATCACGATGCGCTCGTTCTTGTCGTCCGAGCAGTCCATGACGGCCACGCGGCGCGTGTCCCCTACTTGCGTAGCCGCCAGGCCCACGCCGGGGGCGTCGTACATGGTCTCGAACATATCGTCGATGAAGGCCCGTAGCGCGTCGTCGAACACCGTGATCTCTTTGGTGGTCTCGCGCAGTCGCGGGTCGGGGAAATGCAAAATCTCGAGAATCGCCATACGCTGTGGGCTGTCACATGGGGGATTGAACGACGGCCCGCGCCGGGCGCGTCGTCGACGCAGCGCGGGGAGTATAACGGTTTGGTCGATTCCATAAGACGTTGGACGCGCGTACGGCCCGCGACTCTCGCATTGGTCGTCGGGCTGGGCCTGGCGCTGGGCGGCTGTGCCCAGGCGCCGAAATCCTCGCCCGCCACGGGCCCAACGTCTGCCAAACGACTTCCCGCGCCCAGCCTGACCGATGACCCCGGCTACACGCCGGCCGAACCCGCCCCGGCTCGACACACCGATGACCTCGGCCGCGCCCTGCAGCGCGATGCCCCGAGGCGCTATGTGGTCCAGCCGGGCGATACACTCTGGGATATCGCCGGGCGCTACCTGCGTGCGCCGTGGTACTGGCAGCAGCTCTGGCAGGCCAACCCGAATCTAGCGGCCCCTGACCGGATCTATCCCGGTGACGTGCTCGTGTTGTCCAAGGACATGGACGGCACCCCGCATCTCACCCGTGAACGACGCACGGTGCGCCTATCGCCCCAGGTCCGCACTGCCCCGCTTGATAGCGCGATTCCTACGATTCCCGTGGCCTCGCTGCGCGCGTTTTTGCAAAGCCCGCGGCGTGTGACGGCTGCCGAGCTGGCGCATGCGCCGTATGTGGTCGCCGTCGGCGACGGTCAACTGGTGGCCGGCAACGATGCCCGTCTGTATATCCGCGGGCTGGGAGCCAATGCGCCATCGCGTCTTGCTCTGGTACGCCCCGATAGCGCTTATGCCGGGACCGACGACTCGGCCGATCGAAGCCCCCGGGCCATACCGGTCGGCGAAGTCGAGATCCTGCGTCAGGCGGCTGAACCCGCCGAGGAGATATCTGGCAACGGCGAAGCCGATATCGCCACCGCACGTTTCGTACGCGCTCTGCGCGAGGCCCGCCCAGGTGACCGACTGTTGCCGATCCGCGAAGCCGCGCTGGCCGAGGATTTCCATCCGCGCACGCCCGATCGGCCGGTGGCCACGCGGATCGTCTCGGTCTACGGCGGCATCAGCCAGATCGGGCGTTTCGACGTGGTCGCGCTCGCCGATTCGGACGAGGCGCGGCCCGCAGCGCTGACCCGCGGCGACGTGCTGGATATCTATCAGGCCGGCGATACCGTGATCGACCCGGTGACCGATGAGCCGCTGCGTCTGCCCGAGCGCCGCGCCGGGCGCTTGATGGTCTTCGATGCCGACGGCGATGTGAGCTATGCCTTGGTGATGCGCGCCGAGCGAGCCATTCACGTCGGCGATATCGCCCGAACGCCGGGGCGCCTGTAATGGCGGCGTCTGCCCTGGCCGATCGCGACGCCTGGTTGCGTCTGGCCAATACCCCGGGTATCGGCGCGGTCACGGTAGAGCGCCTGCTTGCGCGCTTCGGCCACCCGCAGGCGATCGTCGACGCTTCCGACCACGCGTTGAAAGAGGCTGGCGTATCGGCGCCGGCGCGGGCGGCCCTGGCCGAGGCCGATCCGGCGTATCTGGCCGCCGCCCGCGACTGGCTGGCCGCCGACGCCTCGCACCACTTCATTACCCGCGACGAGGCCCGCTTTCCGGCCGCGCTGGCCGACCTGGACCCAGTACCGCCGTGGCTTTATGGCCTGGGCGATCTCGATCTGCTCGACACGCCGGCCATCGCCATCGTGGGCAGTCGTAATCCCAGCCACGCCGGCCGCGCAGCCGCCAAAGAGTTTGGCCAGGCGCTGGCTACAGCGGGCTTTGTCGTGGTCTCGGGCCTGGCCAGCGGCATCGATGCAGCGGCCCACGAGGGCGCACTGGCCGCCCGCGGCATGACAATCGCCGTGACCGGCACCGGACTGGACCGGGTCTATCCGGCGGCCAACCGGCATCTGGCCCGCGAAATCGCCGAATCCGGCCTGCTCGTTTCAGAATTTCCGCTCGGCACACAGCCGGCCCGTGCCAACTTCCCGCGGCGCAACCGCATTATCGCCGGCCTGTCGGTGGCCACGCTTGTCGTGGAAGCCGCGCGCGCCTCGGGTTCGTTGATCACGGCGCGGCTGGCCAGCAGCGCCGGGCGCGAGGTCTTTGCCATGCCGGGCTCGATCCACAACCCGCTCGCGCGCGGCTGTCACCAGCTGATTCGCGACGGCGCCAAGCTGGTCGAAACCACCGAGCACATCATCGAAGAAATTGCGGCGGTTCTGCCGGGCTACCACCGCGAGCACGTTTCAAGCGCGCAAGAGGATTCCGATGAGGCCAATGAGGGGCGTGACGCCGCGCCCACCGCGGCCGATCCCTTACTGGAGGCCGTGGGCTTCGATCCGGTCCGCCTGGACACACTGGTCGCCCGAACCGGCTGGCGTGCCGACGAGGTGTCTTCGAGGCTATTGATCCTGGAACTAGAAGGCCGCATCAAAACGGTGGCGGGCGGCCGATACGTCCGCAACAGCTAAGCCGACGCTGTTTTGTCTCGTGGTATTCTCGATTTATGAACGAAAACGTGCTGGACGTCCTGCTCTACTTGTTCGAGAACTTCTCGCTGCCCGATATCGAGACCGGCGCGAACGTACGCGACGATCTGGGCGAGGCCGGGTTCTTTGACGACGAGATCGATGACGCCTTCGACTGGCTGAGTGCGACCCGCGGTGACGGGCGTGCGAGATTCGCCGCGCCCGGCTCCGATGCGGTGCGGATCTATGCCGGGGCCGAACTGCTGGTGCTGGATACCCAGTGTCGCGGTTTCATTACCTATCTCGAGTACGTCGGCGTGCTGAATGCCCAGAATCGGGAGCTGGTCATCGACCGGCTCATGGCGCTGGCCGACGACGAAGCCGCCACCGCCGAGCTGGAGCAGGTCAAGTGGGTGGTCATGATGGTGTTGTCGCAAGACACCGACCAAGACATGGCTTATGCCCGCATGGAAGCCATCATGCACGCGGAAGCTCCCGGCGCGGCGCACTAGGGCCACTAAACACGTCGCCCGGGAACTTGTATTCAGGGACTTGAAAACCTCTCGTGCGGCCGGCAAGCATTGGCATAACAGTTGCTAGCCCGACGTCGCACATGCTTCAAACGGCTGTGCTAGGGTTCGCGGCGTCTATACCGTGCCACTCATTATCAGTTGATGCGCCCATGAGCCGAAATCTCGTCATCGTGGAGTCTCCGGCCAAGGCCCGGACCATCGAGAAATACCTCGGCAAGGACTATCAGGTCCTGGCCTCGTACGGCCATGTGCGCGATCTGATTCCCAAGGAAGGTGCGGTCGATACGGCCAACAACTTCGCGATGCGCTACGACTTGATCGATCGCAACGCCAAGCACGTCGACAAGATCGCCAAGTCGCTGAAGAAATCCGACAGCCTGCTGCTGGCCACTGACCCGGACCGCGAAGGCGAGGCTATTGCCTGGCACTTGCTCGAGCTGCTGAAAGATCGCGGTTTGATCGAAGACAAGCACGTAGCCCGGGTGGTGTTTCACGAGATCACGAAGCGCGCCGTGGCGCACGCGGTCGATAATCCGCGCACCATCTCCGATGACCTGGTCAACGCCCAGCAGGCGCGACGCGCGCTGGATTATCTGGTGGGCTTCAATCTGTCGCCGCTGCTGTGGCGCAAGGTACAGCGCGGCCTGTCGGCCGGACGCGTGCAGAGCCCGGCCCTTCGGCTGATCTGCGAGCGTGACGCTGAAATCGAAGCCTTTGTACCTGAGGAGTACTGGCGTATCGAGGCCCGAGCCGAGGCTGACGGCGTCGCGTTCTCGGCGCGGCTGTCGCAGCTGTCCGGGGACAAAACCAGCCAGTTCACGCTCAACGACCAGGGCGGCGCTCGTACGGCGTTGGATACGCTGGCTGCGGCGGCCGGCGCCAAGGTCGAGACGTTCGAAGTCGACCCCGAGGCCGATACCAAATCCTCGGGCATGCGCGCTGTGGGCGGTGCCCTGCGGGTGGCCTCGGTCGAGAAGAAACAGCGCAAGCGCAACCCCGCGCCGCCGTTCACCACGTCCACGCTGCAACAAGAAGCCGCGCGCAAGCTGGGCTTCAACGCTCGGCGCACCATGCGCACGGCGCAAGGGCTGTATGAAGGCGTGAAACTCGGCGACGGCGACGAAACGGGTCTGATTACGTATATGCGTACCGACTCGGTCAGCCTGTCGCAGGACGCGCTGACCGAAATCCGTCAGACCATCGGCGATCGCTACGGCCAGAAAAACCTGCCGGACGCCCCGCGCAGCTTCAAGACCAAGTCCAAGAACGCCCAGGAGGCCCACGAGGCCATCCGGCCCACCGCTAGCGCGCGTATCCCGGACGAGATCAAGCGCTATCTCACCTCCGACCAGTTCCGGCTTTACGAGCTGATCTGGCAGCGCACCGTGGCCAGCCAGATGGTGCATGCGCTATTCGATACCGTCTCGGCCGACCTGGCCGCGGATGCAAACAGCACCCATCTGTTCCGGGCCAGCGGCCGCACCCTGCGCGAGGCGGGCTTTCTGGCGGTCTACAAGGAAGGGCGCGACGACGACAAGGGCGACGACGACGCCGATAAGCGCCTGCCGGCGCTCGAAGAAGGCCAGATCATCGACCTGGCCGAGATCGTGCCCACCCAGCATTTTACCGAGCCGCCGCCGCGTTTCACCGAGGCCGCGCTCGTGAAAACACTCGAGGAATACGATATCGGCCGGCCGTCGACCTATGCGGCCATCATCTCCACGCTCCAGGATCGTGAATACGTCGAGATGGACGGCAAGGCTTTCATGCCCACGCCGCTCGGCAAGATCGTCAATAAGTTCTTGACCGATCATTTCACACGCTACGTGGACTATGAATTTACCGCGAAGCTCGAAGACCGGCTAGACGCGGTCTCGCGCGGCGAGGAAGCCTGGCAGCCGCTGCTGGCCGAGTTCTGGGAGCGGTTCTCCGACCAGATCGAGGCCAAACAGGATCTTTCGCGCGAGGAAGTGGCCCAGGCCCGCGAGCTGGGCACCGATCCCAAGACCGGCAAGCCGGTGATCGTGCGCATCGGCCGCTACGGGCCGTTTGTGCAGCTGGGCTCGAAAGACGACGAGGAAAAGCCGAAGTTCGCCGGCCTGCGCAAGGGTCAGGATATGGACAAGATCACCCTCGACGAGGCGCTGTATCTGTTCAACCTGCCCCGCGATCTCGGCACGACCCCCGAAGGCGAAGAGATTCAGGTCAACATTGGGCGCTTCGGGCCGTACGTACGCTTTGACAAGACCTTTGCCTCGCTCAAGGAGGATGATCCCTACACCATCAGCCGCGAGCGAGCACTCGAGGTCATCGCTGAAAAGAAAGAGGCCGATGCCAAGAAGCTGATCGCCCACTTTTCTGAGGCTGGCATCAAGGTTCAGCACGGCCCGTACGGTCCCTATATCACCGACGGCAAGAAAAACGCGCGCGTGCCCAAAGACCAAGAGCCGACCGAGCTGAGCCTGGAACAGTGTCAGGACATCCTGGCCAAGGCGCCGGAGAAGAAGAGACGCGGCAAGAAGAACGCCAAAACCTCGGGCACCAAAGCGGCGACGTCGAAAAAGACGGCCTCCAAGAAAAGTGCAGCGTCCAAGCAGAGCACATCGAAATCGTCGACGACGAAGAAGACAGCCAGCAAATCCGCGTCGGCCAAGTCCGGCGCCAAGAAAACGGCCACGAGCAAGAAGACCGCCGCCAGCAAGAAGACAAGCACAGCCAAATCCAAGACCGGTACATCGTCTTCCGGCACGTAAAGAGCGCGGGCCAATAATCTACGGCCCGCCCAGACCAGCGTTTCAGGGGCAGCGATGAACGAACATGGCGGCGCGCGATTTCAAGTGCGCCATGCCGCACGGCTGCTGGCCGACGGCGGTGTTATCGCCCACCCGGCCGACGGTGTATGGGGATTGGCCGCTAACGCGTATGATCCGGTCGCTGTGGGTCGTATCCTGCTCATGAAACAGCGCGACGTATCGCGCGGGCTGATCGTGATTGCGGCAGATCCGGCGCATCTGGCGCGCCTCGTGGCGGTCGACGCCGACGCGGCCTGGCAGCGGGCCGTAGATGCCTGGCCGGCCGCTCGGACCTTCTTGTTGCCCGCTAGAGCCGATGCGCCCGTCTGGCTGACCGGCGGCCAGCCCACCATTGCCCTGCGGGTGCCGGCCCACGTCATCACGCGCGATCTGTGCAGCTCTTTTGGCGGCGCCCTGGTCTCAACCAGCGCCAACGTCACCGGTCGGCCGCCGGTGCGCTCATCGTGGAGCGCCCGGGCCCGCTTCGGTCGCGGCCTCGACGGCCTCGTGGCCGGCCGCCCGGACACCCCCGGCGTACCCAGTACTATCGTCCATGCCGAAACAGGCGAGATCATCCGTGGCGGATAACGACACGCACGCTAATGAGCCGGCCGACCCCAACGTCGTCATCGACTACTTCAAAGGCCTGCAGGATCATATCGTCGCGCGCCTGGAGGCCTTCGAGCCCGAGGCGCGTTTCTACGTCGATCAATGGGACCGGCCGACCGGTGGCGGTGGCGATACGCGGGTGCTGTCCGACGGCGCGATCTTCGAGCGCGCGGGCGTTAATTTTTCGCATATCACCGGCGATTCGCTGCCGGCCTCGGCCTCGGCGCGGCGTCCGGAGCTGGCCGGCCGCTCCTTCGTGGCCACCGGCGTATCGGTGGTGGCCCATCCTCGTAATCCGTACGCGCCGACCGCGCATGCCAACGTGCGTTTCTTCGTGGCTGAAAAACCCGGCGAGACGCCGGTGTGGTGGTTCGGCGGCGGCTTTGATCTGACGCCACACTACGGCTTCGACGCCGACGCCCGCGCTTGGCACCAGGGCGCGCTTGAAGCGTGTGCGCCGTTCGACGACGCCCTATACGACCGCTTCAAGGCCTGGTGCGACGAATATTTCTATCTGCCGCATCGCGACGAGACGCGCGGCATCGGCGGTTTGTTCTTCGATGATTTCGACGACTTAGGCTTTGTCGATTCGTTTGCTTTCGTCCAGTCCGTGGGGCAGGCCTTCATCGATTCTTACGTGCCGATCGTAGAAGCCCGCAAGGATCACGAGTACGGCAGCGCCGAGCGTGACTTCCAACTCTATCGGCGCGGTCGCTACGTCGAGTTCAACCTCGTCTACGACCGCGGCACCTTGTTCGGGCTGCAGTCCAAGGGCCGCACCGAGTCGATTCTTATGTCGATGCCGCCGCTCGCGGCGTGGCAGTATGGTTATGAACCGGCGCCGGGCAGCGCCGAAGCGGATCTCTACGCGCGTTTTCTAATGCCCAGAGACTGGCTCGGTCGCGATCGGGACTAAAACCCGCGCCGAGTCATAACGGGGAGCTTTATCTCACGATGCACATCACGCTGACCGAACTGCGCTATCTGATCGCGCTCGACAAGGAGCGGCACTTCGGCCGCGCGGCCAAACGCGCGTTCGTCAGCCAGCCGACGCTGTCGGTCGCGGTCAAGAAACTCGAGGGGGAGCTCGGCGTAACCGTGTTCGAACGCAACCGGGGCGAGGCACGCGTCACGCCCATCGGGCGGCGCATCATCGAGCAGGCCTATCGCGTCTTAGGCGAAGTCAATGCGCTGGAATCGGTGGCCGAGCAGGGCCGCGACGAACTCAAGGGGCCGTTGCGCCTGGGCGTGATCTATACGGTCGGTCCGTATCTGTTGCCCCATCTGATCCCGAAGTTGCGCGAAGAAAGCCCCGAGATGCCACTCATCATCGAGGAGAACCTGACGGGTCAGCTGACCCAGCAGCTGCGCAACAACGAGCTCGACGCCGTGATCGTGGCCATGCCCTACGATGTCTCAGGCATGTCGGTGTGGCCGATCTACGACGAAAGCTTCGTCGTCGTCATGCCCCAGGCCCACGAGTGGACCCAGCGCGAGGCCATCGGTGCCAACGAGCTGGCCGACGAGAACCTGCTTCTGTTGGGCCCGGGCCACTGCTTTCGCGATCAGGTGCTCGCATTGTGTTCCGAGTGTCGGGAAACCGAAGAAGCCCACCGCACCCGCTCGGGCTCGTCGCTGGAAACCATTCGACACATGGTGGCCAGCGGCCTTGGCATTACCGTATTGCCGCGCTCGTCGATCCCCAACCTGTCGCACGAATCCCGGCTCCTGGAAACGCGCCCGTTTGCCGGAACCGCACCCAAGCGCCAGATCGCGATCGCCTGGCGGCGAAGCTTTCCGCGCCCGAAGGCGATCAACGCCCTGCATACCGCGGTCATGGCTTGTGAGCTAGACGGCGTGTCGTTGTTGGACGATCAGCCCGCGCTTAACGTCGACGAGGCTTTTCTAGACGCGTCGTAACCGCTTCATCGACTCGTTCTGCCCCCGCGCCCGAACGGGCGCTTGGGTTACACTCGAGCCCATTGTTTGCCGGGGCCAATCGCCATGCGGGCTTTATTGATTTCTGCCGCCCTCGTCGTGACCGGGCTGAGTGCTGCGTCTTCGGCACTTGCCGCTGTCAACGCCGACGCCGTGAGCGCCTACAGCGACACCACCCGACAGCGCTTCATTCGCGCGCTCGATGCCGCCCGCCAGGGCACATTCTCCAGCGAAAGCGACCTCGCTTACGACCTGCGCAACTACCCGCTATATCCCTATCTCACGGCGGCCGATCTACGTGGCGAGCTGGCCCGCGGGGCCAGCGCCGACCTGGATACCCGGATTGAGGCCTTTCTGGCCGATTATCCCGAGCTGCCTCCGGCGAGCCAGTTGGAAAGCGCCTGGCTCGACGACCTGGCCGAGCGCGGCCGATGGTCCGAGGTACTGGCACAGACGCAAAGCAAACAATCGACGACCGGCCAATGCCGTGCAGCTACCGCGCGTATCAAGATGGGCCGTGGCTCGCTGGCCGAAGCCCGCACGCTTTACAACGTGGGCAAGAGCCAGCCCAGCGAATGCAACCCGGTCTTCGACTGGCTGGCCGCCCAGGGCGCCCTAGACGCCGGCCTAATTCGCAGCCGTGCTCACAAGGCTCTGCTGGCCGGCGATACCGGCCTGGCCGGCTATCTGGCCGATCAGGCCGGCGGCGATGCGCCGACCGTGCGCGAGTGGCTGTCGCTGTATAACAACCCGGCCGGGCTGATGCGCGCGGCTCCCGGCTTGGACGACGATGTCGCGGTCGCGGTGTTCAAGCGTTACGTGCTGGCCGCGCCGGAGGCCGCCGCCGATGCCCTGCCTGAGCTGGTGGCGCGTTTCGGCATCGATGCCAAAGGCAAATACGAGATGCAGCGCTATGTGGCCTTGCTGTTCGCCGAAGAGCATCGCCCCGAAGCCCAGCTGTGGTTCGCGCGCGTCGATCATGCGCGCTTGAACCAGGCCGACGACGAGCACGCGCTGGGCTGGGAAGTGCGGGCCGCGATTCGAGACCAGCGCTGGCCGCTGGTCATCGATGCCATCAACCAACTGCCACCGGCTATTGCCCGCGACGAAGAATGGCGCTACTGGAAGGCCCGGGCGCTGGCGGCCACCGGCCAAGACCAAGCCGCCGACGCGATTTATCGGCCGCTGGCCGGCGAACGGGCCTATCACGGCTACTTGGCCGCCGATGCGCTGGACCAGGATTATCAGTTCAACGAGCGCCGGGTGCCCGACGATTCGGCCATTGCTGCGCGCCTTGAAGCGCGGCCCGGCTACGCCCGGGCGCGCGAGCTACACGCGCTGGGTATGGACAGCTATGCCTATCTGGAATGGCAGGCGCTGATGGCACGCCTGCCCCAGGACGAGCAGATGCAGGCCGCCCGCCGGGCTTATGAGTGGCAGTGGTATGCCCGCGCGATTCTGACGCTGGCAGATGCCGACTACTGGGACGATCTGGATATCCGCTATCCCACGCCGTACAGCGCCGACGTGCGCGCGGCGGCCGCGGCCAACGACCTGGACCCGGCCTTCGTTTATGCCATCGTGCGTACCGAGTCGTTGTTTCAGCCCACGGTGCGCTCGCCGGTGGGTGCCCGCGGGCTGATGCAGCTGATGCCCGGAACGGCCGACCTCGTGGCCCGGCAGATGGGCCGCGCCAAGCCCACAAGCCGTGATCTGAACGACCCGGGCGAGAACACCACGCTAGGCGCCCGCTACTTATCAGACATGGTGGCCGACTGGCACGGCAATATCGCGCTGGCCACGGCCAGCTACAACGCCGGGCCGCGCAAGGTCGCGCAGTGGCTGCCCGAAACCACCATGCCCCCGGATATCTGGATCGCCACGATTCCCTACACCGAAACACGGGAATACGTACAACGCGTGATGTCGCACATGACCGTTTTCCAGCATCGCCTGTCCGAATCCGTTACTCCGCTTGCCTCGCGCATCGATTCCGTGCGCCCTGCGTACCCTGATCGTCAGACGAACTTTTAGCGTTAGCGTTTCGGGGGACTGTCTCATCGACGATTCATCGACCGGCCTGCCCGGCGAGGCCCAACGATATCTGGTGGGCGGGGCCGTGCGGGACGCCCTGCTGGGCCTGGCCGTGGCCGACCGCGACTGGGTGGTGGTCGGCGCCACGCCCGAGGCCATGGACCGGGCCGGCTATCAGGCCGTGGGCCGTGATTTTCCGGTGTTTCTGCACCCGCTCACAAAAGAAGAGCACGCCCTGGCCCGCACCGAGCGCAAGGCCGGGCATGGCTATCACGGCTTTGTCTTCCAGACCGGCCCCGGCGTTGCCCTGGCCGATGACCTGGCACGGCGCGATCTGACCATCAACGCGATCGCCTGCGACGAGGCCGGCCAGCATATCGATCCCTACAACGGCCGGGCCGATCTGGCGGCACGGGTGCTGCGACACGTCTCGCCGGCCTTCGTCGAAGACCCGGTACGCATCCTGCGCCTGGCGCGCTATTACACCCGATTTGCGCCGCTGGGCTTCACGGTGGCCGATGAAACACGGGCGCTGTGTCGCCAGATGGTGGCCTCGGGCGAGGTCGATCATCTGGTGCCCGAGCGGGTCTGGGCCGAGACCGAGCGCGCGCTAATGTGCGACGAGCCGGCCGCGTTTTTCTATTTTCTACGCGAGATCGGCGCGCTGGCGCGTCTGTTTCCCGAACTGGACAGCCTGTTCGGCGTGCCCCAGCCGACCCGATACCACCCCGAAGTGGACTGCGGCATTCATACGCTGCTCGTCTTGAGCCTGGCCGCGGCACAGGGCGCCGGCCCGGTCGCACGCTACGCAGCACTGTGTCACGACTACGGCAAAGGCCTGACGCCGGCGCGGATTCTGCCCGGGCATCGCGGCCACGAAGAACGCGGCGTGGAGCCCACCGATATCGCCAGCCGGCGTATGGGCGTGCCGCGCCAGACACGCGAAACCGCCTGCCTGGCCGCGCGCTGGCATACGCACCTCCACCGCATCACGCAGTTGACGCCCGATACGGTCATGACCTTGTTCGAAGCGTTGGATGTCTTTCGCCGCCCCGAGCGCCTGGAGGATCTCATCGCGGTTTGCGTGGCCGACGTGCGCGGGCGCCTGGGTTACGAAACCAGGGCCTATCCCCAGGCCGAGATGGCGCGCAAGGCCTTGGAGGCGGCACGAGCACTGAGCGGCGCCGATGTCATCACGCATTACGACCTGACCGGCCCGGCCGTGGGCGAGAAGCTGCGCGAGCTCCGGGTCCAGGCGGTACACGAGGCCATCCACGGCCGACAGACAACACACGCCTCATGAGCCCGACTGATTCACCCACCGAACCGGCCGCGGTCGTCGTCACCGGCGCCAACCGTAATATCGGTGCCCATATCGCCCATCGATTCATCGACGACGGGTTTTCCGTGATTGCGGTCTATCGCAGTCAGACCGACGAGACCTCGCGTCTGGCCGAGCGCGGCGCCCGACTCGTCCAGGGCGAGTTCGCCGATACCACGTCCACGCTGGCGATCGCCGCCGCTATTCGCGAGCGCGCCCCGAGGCTACGCGGCCTGGTCCATAACGCCTCAGCGTTTTCGCCGACCGACGACGACACGAGTGCTGCCTCCGAGCAGTTCCAGGACTTCTTCGAGGTCCATATGCGCGCGCCCTATCTGCTCAACACCGAGCTGGCCGAGGCTCTGGCGGGCAGCCGCGAGGCGCCGGGCGATATCGTTCAGATCACCGATATACAGGCCGACAACCCCAAGCCGATGTACGACGTCTACTGCGCCACCAAGGCCGGGCTACAAAACCTGGGCGTCTCGTTTGCCAAGCGCTTCGCACCGACCGTCAAAGTCAACATGATCCAACCCGGGCCGATCTCCTTCCAAGACTGGGTCGACGAAGACGCTCGCCAAGAAACGGTTTCGGCCACGCCGCTTGCCAAAACGGGCACGCCCGAGGCTATTTATCGTGCGGTCAAGAGCTGTTTCGACAACCCGTTCCAGACCGGCGCGGTCATCGCCGTAGACGGCGGGCTGCGCTGGAGCGGCTAGGGCGTGTCGTCATAAGAT
>DCKU01000057.1 GCA_002320455.1 Salinisphaera sp. UBA1666 | reverse complement strand
GCGCTTGTCCCTTCGGGTTGGGCCGCAAATCGCACCCTGCGGCGTTGCGAGTCTTGATCGTGGCACGCCACGACACTGCGACTCGCGCCTTGCAGGACACGATTTGCGGTCTCCAACGCGGCGCTCGTTTGAAACATCAACAGACCCTAGCGCTTCACCGTCTCGATTTCATTTGCCAATAGCCGGAAAATTTCATGAGGAATCAGTCCAACCGACCGTTGTCGCCGCATCTACAGATTTATCGCTGGACGCCGACGATGCTCAGCTCGATCTCGCACCGCGCGTCGGGCATCATCAACACGGTCGGGGCGGTGTTTCTCGCGATCTGGCTGATCGGTGCAGCAAACGGCCCGGATGCGTTCGCTACGGTCAACGGCGTGGCAGGCTCGTGGTTCGGTCAGCTCGTGATGTTCCTCTGGTCGTTTGCGCTGTTCTATCACCTGTGTAACGGCATCCGGCACCTGGTGTGGGACGTGGGCGTCGGGCTTGACCCGAGCACGGCCCGCACCACCGCGTTCGCGGCCTACGGCGCGGCCGCCGGTCTCACGATCATTGTCTGGATCTGGGCTTTCCTCGCCTGATCGAGTGTTGCGCATTCTTTTGGAGTCTGACTCATGAGCAGTATTCGCTCGTCTCTCGCCGGCGCCCGCGGTTTGGGTAGTGCTAAATCCGGTACCGGTCATTTCTGGGCGCAGCGCGTTAGCGCGATCGCCCTGGCGCCGCTGACGCTTTGGTTTGTCATCTGCCTCGCCTCGCAGTTCGGGGCCAGCTACGACAGCGTAACCGAGTGGCTGTCGTCGCCCATCCAGGCCTCACTGCTCGCGATCTATTTGGCGGCGATCTTCTTTCACGCCCAGCTCGGTCTGCAGACCGTGCTTGAAGACTATGTCCACGCCGAAGGCATCAAGATGGCCTCGCTGATCGGGCTACAGCTTCTGAATATTCTGTTGGCCGTCTCGGCCGTCGTATCTGTTCTCATGATTCTTGTCGGAGCCGCGTAATGAGCGAAAGCTACGAGATAATCGATCACCTGCACGATGTCGTAGTCGTTGGTGCCGGCGGCGCCGGCCTGCGCGCAACGCGCGGCCTGGCTGATGCCGGTCTAAAGACAGCCTGTATCACCAAGGTCTTCCCGACTCGAAGCCACACTGTGGCCGCGCAGGGCGGCATCGCCTCGGCGCTTGGCAACATGGGTGAGGATGATTGGCGCTTCCACGCTTACGACACGATCAAAGGCTCCGACTGGCTGGGTGATCAGGACGCGATCGAGCACTTGACGAAAGAAGCCATCCCTTCGATTATCGAGCTCGAGCACGATGGTGTGCCGTTTTCTCGTACCGAGGACGGCAAGATTTACCAGCGCCCCTTTGGCGGCATGACCACGCATTACGGCAAGGGTCAGGCTGAGCGCACCTGTGCCGCAGCCGACCGCACAGGCCACGCGCTGCTGCATACGCTATACCAGCAGTCGCTGAAAGCTCGCGCTGAGTTCTACGTCGAGTATTTCGCCATCGATCTGTTGATGACGGAAGATGGCGAATGCCGCGGCGTGCTGGCGTGGGATCTCCAGGGCGGCCAACTGCATCGCTTCCTGGCGCATCAGGTCATTCTGGCCACGGGGGGTTACGGTCGCGCCTATTTCTCGTGCACGTCGGCGCACACCTGTACCGGCGACGGCATGGGCATGGCGCTTCGCGCCGGCGTGCCGATCCAGGACCCGGAGTTCGTGCAGTTCCACCCGACCGGCATTTACGGCGCCGGCTGCCTGATTACCGAGGGCGCGCGCGGTGAGGGCGGTTACCTGACGAACGCCGAGGGTGAGCGTTTCATGGAGCGTTACGCGCCGAATGCCAAGGATCTGGCCTCGCGCGACGTCGTCAGCCGTGCCATGACCATCGAGATCAACGAAGGCCGTGGCGTCGGTGAGAAGCAAGACCACATCATGCTGCACCTGGAGCATCTGGGGCCGGAAGTGTTGCACGAGCGTCTGCCGGGCATCACCGAAACGGCCAAGATCTTCTCCGGCGTCGACGCAACGAAAGAGCCGATTCCGGTCTTGCCGACGGTGCATTACTGCATGGGCGGTATTCCAACCAACCCCTACGGCGAAGTGGTTACGCTCAAGGACGGCGATCCCGACTCGATCGTGCCTGGCTTGATGGCCGTCGGTGAGACAGCCTGTGTTTCGGTTCACGGTGCCAACCGTCTGGGCTCGAATGCGCTGCTGGATCTTGTGGTCTTTGGCCGTGCCGCAGCCAAGCGGTGTACCGAGCTGCTCGAGCCGGGTTCGCGTCTGCATGCGGATACGACAAAATCCGAAGAAGCTGCCTTGGCACGTTTCGACAAGTTGCGTAACGCCAAGGGCAGCACGCCCACCGCGAAGCTACGCGACGATCTCCAGGCGTCGATGCAGAAATATGCGGCCGTGTTCCGTAATACCGAGAGCCTGAATAAGGGCGTCGAGGTGATTACGGACGAGGTGGCTAAATTCGCCGATGTGCAAGTCACGGATCGGTCCATGACGTGGAACAGCGACCTGGTCGAGACGATGGAACTTCAGAACCTTCTGGAATGTGCCATTGTGACGATGACGGCGGCTGCTAACCGGACCGAAAGCCGCGGCGCGCACGCCCACGAGGATTACGCCGAGCGCGACGACGAGAACTGGATCAAGCACACGCTGACCTGGTACCGCGGCGACGGCAAGGTTGATATCGACTATCGACCGGTACATCTACAGCCGCTGACCGACGAGATGGAGCACATCCCGCCGAAGGAACGTGTCTACTAAACCCGGTTGCCGCCCGACGCCGCGCTGGCGCCGGGACATCGAATTAGAAACGGAGGCCTTCCATGGCTGAATTTCGACTGCCCAAGAACTCGCGTATCTCCAAGGGCAAGCACTATCCGGCACCCAAGGACGCCAAGCGCGTCAAGACGTTTCGGATCTACCGCTGGGAGCCCGAAGCGGGGCAGAACCCGCGCGTCGACAGCTACGAGATCGATCTCGATCGCACCGGTCCGATGGTTCTGGATGCGGTCATCAAGATCAAGAACGAGATCGACCCGACCTTAACGTTCCGTCGCTCCTGCCGTGAAGGCGTATGCGGCTCTTGTGCGTTCAATATCGACGGCAAGAATACGCTGGCCTGCACCATGCGTACGGAAGACATCGACGGTGACGTGCGGATTTATCCGCTGCCGCACATGCCGGTCGTCAAGGACCTCGTGACCGACTTGACGCATTTCTATGCACAGCTCGAGTCCATCGAGCCGTGGATCAAGACCGACACTGCCAAGCCCAGCCGCGAGCGTCTGCAGACGCCGGAAGACCGCGCCAAGTTGGACGGCTACTACGAATGCATTCTTTGTGCCTGCTGCTCGACGGCATGCCCGAGTTACTGGTGGAACCCAGAGCGTTATCTCGGGCCCGCGGTGCTGTTGCAGGCCTATCGCTGGATCGTGGATTCACGCGACGAGGCGACCGGTGAGCGATTGGACGAGCTTGAGGATCCCTTCAAGCTATACCGCTGTCATACGATCATGAACTGTGCGAACACTTGTCCGAAAGGCTTGAATCCAGCACGCGCCATTGCCGAGACCAAGAAACTCATGGTCGAGCGCCGCGGCTGATCGCCCGGCGGCACCGCTTGCCAAAGACCTCGTAACGATGCGTCGTTGCGGGGTCTTATTCGTTGTAACTACCTAAAGAACACCAATGAGCGAACTCAAGCGCATACGCTGGCTATGCCGGCGTGGCATGAAAGAACTGGACGTGTTGCTCGATCGATTCGTAAACGCTGAATACGATACGTTGAGCGAAGCCGAGCACGACGAGCTGCTGGCCTTGTTGAACCGTGAAGATCCGGATCTGTGGTATCTGCTTATGGGTCGTATGCCAGCGGACAACGACACCCAGAGCACCTTGCTTTCTCGGATGCGTGAGTTCGAGATACGACAGAGCGGCGTCTAGCCGCGCTCGTCGACGCCCCCTTGAACGGCCTGCAGTCCATAGAGTCAACGATGCGCGTCTCGCGCACGCTGGTTCTGGCCAACGCTGTCGGGCACCTGCTTGCAGGCGCGGCACTGGTCGCTGTCGCCATCGATGTGCACTTTGTAGGGATCGTGTTGTTGCCGCTGGTCTATCACGCCCGGTCGATGTACCGGCGAATCGCGCTTCGACATCCGGCAGCCTGGCAGAGCGTTCGCTGGACGCTCGATAACCGCTTACGGCTCACTCGCGTTAACGGTCGGCACGAGGTCGGCGAGTGTGTGGTGGCGCGATGCTGGGGCGCGGCCTGGGTCCAGTTGACCGTGCGCTTATCGGGGCGCCGGCTGCCCCGATTCATCGTGTTACCGGCCGATGCGCTCGACGCTGCCAGCCATCGCCGCCTGCGGGTGCGCTCGCGTATCCGTGCGCCGCAGCATCTTGCTTCCGAGCCCGATACGGTCTAGGGCCTGTTGAGGTTTCGTCCGAGCGCCGCGTTGGTGTCCGCAAATCGTGTCCTGCAAGGCGCGAGT
>DCKU01000072.1 GCA_002320455.1 Salinisphaera sp. UBA1666 | reverse complement strand
GGTAATGTGCGATGAACCTTTTTTTTTGGCTGTTTCGAACAACTCCGACGTTCGTCGAACGCCTTAAGGCTTATTTTTTATATAAGCGTCTGTTTATAAATGATTTATAAAAATTTTCGAATAAACTCCGAGTATAAATTGAACGTCGAGCGAGACAGCCAACTGTAGTGTCACGAGGCCGGTATAGACGCTCGTCGTCGCTGCGCCGCGGTTCGTTTTTGACGCTAATGCGTGAGTGGCCTACCCAGACGGCGTGTGTTCGTCGTACACACGAAGGGTGCGCCGCATCAGACCCGGCACAACCGAGCCGCAAGATTCCGGCCGTCGGGCTTGCATTTCACACACAGTGTTATCCACAGGCCTTAATCGCGGCGCGTCGTCTGTGTCGTGCCACATGCCAATGATTGAACGCGCCGAATTATTCGCTGTCTTCCGTTTAATCACGCGCCGGCAGCACCCATGGTGTACTCATGCGAGCTAATGATTTCTCAGGAACGGCACCGGGCGACCCATCGCCGACCCCATATTTCGGTATCGATCACGTAGCGCTTCGCGTGCGTGATCTAGGTAACGCCGACTCGTTCTATCGCCGCACCTTGGGCCTGGGCGAGATTGAATCCGACGCTGATGTCGTTCGCCTCGGAGTGGCCGGGCGCACGCTGATCGAGCTCCGTGGTAACCCGGACTTGTCCCCGCATACGCCGGACCAGGCAGGCCTGTTTCATACCGCGTTTCGCTTGCCCTCCCGCGGCGATCTGGGCCGCTGGCTGGCCTATAGCCGAGATATCGATCTCGATCTGACCGGCACGGCCGATCACTGGGTCAACGAAGCGGTCTATTTCTCGGACCCGGAAGGCAACGGCATCGAAATCTATTGCGACCGTGACGCCAGCGCCTGGTGCTACGACGAGCGCGGACACGTCATGATCGATACCGGCTGTCTGGACACGCAGGGCCTGGCCGAAGCGGCGGGCAGCCGCCACTGGATGGGCGCTCCCGGCGGCATGGACATCGGTCACGTCCATCTGCAGGTCGGCAACCTGGATACTGCCCGCCCGTTCTTCACCGATCGATTAGGCCTGGCGCAGACCAGCGCCCGCCCCGGCGGTGATTTCTACGGTCACGACGGCTACCATCATCATCTGGCGGCCAACACTTGGCAGTCGGCTGGCGCCGCCGCTCGCTCGACCACACTGACCGGCCTGGACGAAATCCGCCTGGCGGTCGACGAACAACGCTTCGAGGAGATGCAAGCCCGCTTGGACGGCCGCGGCGATATCGCCAACGTACAGGACCCCTGGGGCACCTGTTTTTCGGTGATGCGCCAGCCGGAAACGCCGTGAGGTGATGGATGACTAACCCAAGCGATAAGCGCCCATCGTGACAGCGCATGCCCTGCTTGACGAGGTCGTCGTAGACCCGTCTGTTCTATCCGCGGCTCGGCGGCTGTGCGTGCCCGGGCAGCGCTGCGTGCTGGGCATCGTCGGCGGGCCGGCTGCCGGCAAGTCGACGGCGTGCGCGGCACTCCAGGCCGCGCTGGGCGAAGCCGCTGCCGGGGTGCCGATGGACGGTTTTCATCTGTCCCAGCGCGTACTGGACGATCTGGGCCGCGCCCAGCGCAAAGGCGCCCCGGATACTTTCGACGCCTTGGGGTATCGCGATCTGTTGCAACGGCTACGCCAGGCCCACGAGCACGGCGAAACGGTTTATGCCCCGGATTTCAATCGCGCGCTGGAAGAACCGATCGCGGCCGGTATCCCGGTGGCGCCCGAGGCCAGTTTAGTCATCACTGAAGGCAATTATCTTCTATTGGAGGACGCGCCCTGGCCGCAGATTCGGGCCGAGCTAGACGCCGTCTGGTCGATTGACATCGACGATGCACAGCGCGAGGCCTGGCTTCTCGCACGCCATATGCGCCACGGCCGTAGTGAAGACGCCGCGCGCGAATGGATAGCCCAGACCGATGCCCCCAACGCAGCCCGCATCGCCGCCCGCGCTCATCAGGCTGATCGGCATCTCACCTGGGACGGTGCGCGACTGTGTTTCGCGTGACCGGCGCCCGCCTGCCTCGACCTTAGTCTAAGGTTATCCACATCGCGCTAAATCAGCGTGAAACCCTGTATAGGCGGGCGGTTCACGTGGAACCGGGTCGGTTGTCCACATAAGTTGTACACAGCTTTATGCAAAGGGACCACGTACGGCCGAGACGCTTTCCGGCGCGTTTGTCTTAGCCTACGGGCCGGCGTCAGCACGCCGCCAACGCCCCGTAGGTTCGTCGGGGACCGTTTTCAGGTACGGTTTGCACCTTTCATCCTTCCAAGGCAGCGTCATGAGCAAACAGGCGATCGGCGTAATCGGCATGGCCGTCATGGGCCGTAATCTCGCTTTGAACATCGAGTCCCGCGGGTATGCGGTATCGGTCTATAACCGCTCTCGAGAGAAGACCGAAGACGTGGTCGCGGAGTTTCCCGAGCGCAATCTGGTGCCCAGCTATTCGATCGAAGAGTTCGTCGATTCGCTGGAGAGCCCGCGTCGTATCCTGTTGATGGTCAAGGCCGGCAAAGGCACCGATCACGTCATCGAAGAGCTGCGCCCGCTGCTCGACGAAGGCGATATTCTGATCGACGGCGGCAACACGTTCTTCCAGGACACGATCCGGCGCTCCAAGGAGCTGTCCGATCACGGGCTCAACTTCATCGGCACCGGTGTGTCCGGCGGCGAGGAAGGCGCGCTGCGCGGGCCTTCGATCATGCCCGGCGGTCAGAAAGAAGCCTATGACCTGGTCGCACCGATTCTCGAGCAGATCGCGGCCAAAGCGGAAGACGGCACACCCTGCACCACGTATATCGGCCCCGACGGTGCCGGTCACTACGTCAAAATGGTGCATAACGGCATCGAATACGGCGACATGCAGCTCATCTGCGAAAGCTATGCCGTGCTGCAACAGATCGCGGGTCTTTCCAACGCCGAACTGGCCGATATCTTTGCCGAGTGGAATACCGGCGAGCTCGACAGCTACCTGATCGAGATCACCGCCCAGATCTTCACCAAGAAAGACGACGAAACCGGCGAAGATCTGGTCGATAAGGTTCTGGATCGCGCTGCCCAGAAAGGCACCGGCAAATGGACCAGCCAGTCGGCCCTGGATCTGGGGGTGCCCCTGCCGCTCATCACCGAATCGGTATTCGCGCGCGTGCTCTCGTCGTTGAAGGACCAGCGTGTCGCCGCGTCCGAGCAGCTCACCGGGCCCGCCGATGCCGTGACCCTCGATGACAAAACCGACTTCATCGAGGCCGTGCGCCGCGCGCTCTATCTGTCCAAGATCATTTCCTATGCCCAGGGCTTTGCCCAGATGCGCGCCGCGGCCGAGGAGTACGACTGGCCGCTAGACTATGGTCGCATCGCGGCGATCTTCCGCGAGGGCTGCATCATCCGAGCGCGCTTTTTGCAGAAGATCACCGATGCCTACGGCGCCGATCCCGAGCTGGCCAACCTGCTGCTGGATCCGCACTTCAAGGACATCGCCGATCGTTATCAGGACGCGCTGCGCGAGGTCGTGGCCACGGCCGTCAAGGCCGGCGTCCCCGTGCCCGGTTTTGCCTCGGCGATTGCCTATTACGACGGTTATCGCAGCGCACGCCTGCCGGCCAACCTGCTCCAGGCCCAGCGCGATTTTTTTGGCGCGCACACCTTCGAGCGCACCGATCGCGAGGGCACGTTCCACGCACAGTGGAACGAGAGCTGAGAGGTATCTCTCCAACGGCCCGGCAGCCTATGCCGGGCCGTTGCCAACGCGTCAACCGCGTTTGTCCCCGACCAGCCAACGCAGCAGCGGCGGCTCGATCACGCGGCGCACGCCGCGCACGAAGCGTTCCTGAAAAACGATACAGAACGCGATGGTGGCCACCAGAAAGATCGGATAGGCCCAGAACGACAGCGTGATGTCACTGGCGGCCTGCATACAGGCACGAAACTGCCCGGTCACGCAGAGCATGGGCTCGCCGCGGGCGATCTTCTCTAGCCGCGTATAGAGCGTGAACAACGGAATATGTAGCGCGAACATCGGAAGCGCGGCCCCGCCCAGCTTGACCGCCCAGGTATTGACCCGGTCCGAGGCCGCCGCCGGTGCCCGCGCGGCCAGATAGACCGTGGCCAGACAGGCCGGCAACAACAGACCGTCGTGCAACAGGTAATAGAACGCCGAGCCGAAGGTCAGAAACCACTGGCCGAGAGCGAACGACACCACCACCAGCGCGAACAACCCCCAACTGGCGGCCCGTCCGGCATGACGATTGATATCACGCCGGCGCGCATAGATCGCGTAGAGCAGAATGCCGGCTACAAACTCCGGAAACCGGATGATGGGGTTGCGGTGCAAAATACCGGTTTCAGGCGTGTCGAAGTTGCTGATGGCGATCACCACCAGCGCCGGCACGATATAGATCGCACAGGTGATGGCCAGCGCGCGGCCGTGGTGCGCCAGGCGCAGCAACGCCGGGCCGATCCACGGAAACCACAGGTAGAAGAAGAACAACACCGAAATCGACCAGGCCGGCGGGTTGAACGTCAGATAGAACGGGTTCCAAGCCTGAAGCATTACCAGGTTCAGCCCCAGGTTGATCAAGAGCTCGGCGTTGCCCATGAGGTGGCGCATCTCGCCGGCAAACAGCTCGGGGCGGTTGATGTCATAGGCCACAAAGCGCGCCGTGCGCGCTGCATCGGCCGGCGTGATGGCCATCCACGCCACGATCTGGATCACCAGCACCGCCAGAATCAGCGAGCCGATATGAATGGGGTACAGGTTGGAGAACCGCTTGACCCAGAAGCTGCGCGCCGGCTCGCGCATGGCGTGGTCTTGGCGCCGGTCGAGATAGACATGGCTTAGCAGAAAACCGGACAGTACGAAAAACGTACTGGTGGCAAAAAAGCCCAGATCCGTGACGTAGTGCGTCCAGAAGCGCATGGGCTTGTACACATGCAGCGTATGGAACCAGATGATGAATACACCCAGCCCGAATCGCAGCCATTCCAGGCCCATGAAACGCTCGCGCGCCGGTCGCGCCGCGCTCGACGACACCTTGAGCGCTTGTTCCCCGCTAGCCACTAATCGTTCCCCCTGATCCTGATCTATGAATCCGTTGCGTGTTTTGGCATAGCCCCTGGCAACGCCACCTGAATCCGTGGCTGTACCGATCGTTTACGTGCGAGCCCCCAGCGCGGCTGCCATACCGCTGCCCGTCGACGAGCGCGCACAGGCCCGACCGCCGGCCCGGGCCGAACAGCCTAGCGCCCACGCTATCGCTGCGGCCAGAGTCGAGACTCAACGGCCTCGAGGCCGACGCGCGCGGCGCAAGCACGCAAAGAAGACGCGCCTGCCAGATGTCAGGCTGGCTTGTTCAGCCGCAGCGTTCGACCGGGGTCGTTGGTCGCGATGCGGCGCTCTGCCAGCCGCGCGGGGCCGGTCTGAGCCCTACGAGCATAGGCTTGCCAGTCCGCCGGCGTGAGAGGAGCCAGGCCGTGTGCCGCACGCGCACGGTCACACTGAGGGCTGGACTGGCCGTTTTCCCCGGCAGCCATCACCTCACGACAGACACTGGGGCGCGCGTCGTAGATCTTGCAACGGCTACGGTGGCCGATACGGCCAGCCAGCGCCACACAACACACGGGCAACGATTTGGTCCCGGCCATGACAAGCCGGTGCGCATCCAGGGGTTCGGTCAGCGCCTCAGGCACCCCGCCGCCGGCAGCCTCGGGCAGAGTTTCCATCCAGTGGAAAGCCACGCGGTAGGTCGCACAGCACGCCCCGCAGGTCATACATGGATGCATCGTTTCACCCCGGCGCTCGTCACGGTTCGTAAACGGTAGTACGGACTCGAGCATACACCGAGCGTTGCGACTCGCTAGCCGCCAGGGCTTTCTCGCAGGGGCCGCAGCAGCCCACGCAGATCGTTATGATCGATCTCGTACATTAGAACGAGCAACCGCCCGATCTCGCCTCTCGGGGTCCCCTGGCGGGCGAACCACGCCAAGTAGGGGCCCGGCAGATCAGCGATCATATGCCCGGCGTAGCGACCGAATGGCATCGCCGTGGTCACGAGCTTGTTCAGATCATCCGGCGTCATTTAGGGAAGCTCTGCATAACCTC
>DCKU01000077.1 GCA_002320455.1 Salinisphaera sp. UBA1666 | reverse complement strand
GGAAACGGGGTAGAACCCGCTTTGGCGTATCGTGTCGGTGGGTAATACAGGTCGGGCGTTTTATAAAATGATTCACCTTCAGTTATCCGGGCACGGTTCATAGGAGTTTTTGAAGCGGGTATAGCGTAGTTAAGCGCGTCGTAGACGCTGAGCATTTTTCGGAGCTGAGCTTCAAGCCGGTTCAGGTCCGCCTCCACGCGGATTTGGTTGGCGAGCTTCTGTACTTCTTTGATGTGGGGAAGATATTTGACCTTTCGTTGCGTCATTCTTGGAGCACTTGCGACTAAAAAATGTTCGTGCCTGAGCCTTTATTAGGCCAGCCGTAATATTTGGACGCTACGCGATTATTATGCAGATGACGACGGTGTATCAGAGGGCCTGCTCCAGACCACGCTTTAGGAGCACAAACTAACAGCGAGGCCACGACACCTCTTATTTGCCGCTCCCGCAAGCTTGGCTCGAGCCATCGGATTTGCGTGTCTCTACAACGCTACTTTGGGCAAGCGATACGACGGCTTTGTGCCGCTCGTTAGAGTCAGCCCGTGTTTCTCGCTAGACGCTGACTCTCTATGGGTGCAGGCTGGCGGCAACTATTCATTGAAGGGTTAAAAGGCTATGTCCAGCCCCGAGCACAAGCAGAAAATCTGGAACCTGATCAAGGACATCAAGGTCGGCATGCTCGTCACGAAAGACGACAATGTGCCGCGCGGGCGTCCAATGCACTTGGTGCAGGAGGACTACGACGGCACGATCTGGTTCTTTACGCCGCGTAGTTCGGAGAAGGTGATTGAAGCCTCAGGCGGTAGCGAAGTCTGCCTGACGTTTTCCGACCCGCAGGACGGCGTTCACGTGTCCATGTCGGGAACCGCGCGCTTGACGACTGACCAGGACCTGATCGACAAGTTCTGGAACAGTGAAATTGCCGCTTGGTTCACCGAGGGCAAGGAAGACCCTGAAGTAGCCATGCTGGAGATCGATATCCAGATGGGCGAGCACTGGAAGTCGGAAGAGAGCAAGGTCTTCCAGCTCTATGAGATCGCCAAGGCCAACGTCATGGGCGACAAGACGCCGGATATTGGCGAGAACGAAAAATTCGGCGGCTGATCGCGCTCCGAATAAAGAGCGAAAGACGCCCGGTTCGCCGGGCGTTTTTTTATGGGAGCTTTCTTGCCGATCAAGGGCTCGTCGGCGAGGCATTGGTCGACGTTTCGGCCGCCCGACGAACGTGCGCGTGCGCTTTGTGAAATCGCTCATTACGACGAGCCGCGGACATGACGGGCCAGCGCCAGGCCCAGTAGGCGATGAACGACCCGGGTTGGATGCCACTCGTCCCAATAGAAATACGTGTCCGGCGCCTGGCATGTCGTCGGTGCCTCTACCATGACCGGACGACAAGGCGTGTGTAGATTCGTCAGGTCATATTGATCCGCTTCATCGCGAATACGGGCCGTGACGGCTTGGTGATCGAACCAGGTGATGTCGGCCGTGTCGTTGGCGCGCGGCTCTGCCAACGCGGCTTTGACGGCGCGGTCGAAGCGCGAGGCAAACTGCCTGGCGTCGTCGGTCTGGTCTTGTTGTACCACCGCCGGAACGTGTTCGAGATCGACAGAGCCGATAACCAGAATATGTCGAGCGCCGGCCCGGCTAAGGGTGGTCACGCCTCGTTCTATGTTGTTAGCGGCCTTCTCCGCCAGCTTCGAAATGCTGATGGCACGCTTGAAGTCTTCGCGGGCAAAGAAGTCGTTGGCCGAGGCGAAGATGACATATAGCGCGCTGTCGTTCGCACGGCGGCGCGGCTGATGCGCTAGATAGTCATCAATTTGGGCGAGCGTGCCCGTGGGCCTCGCGCGATTCATCCAGGAATAATAGTTCTGCGTGCCGCTGGTCGCGCCGCCAATGGCGTAGTCAGCCAGCGGAAGACTGAGCGTGTCAGCCATGACCTCGACCGCCGTAGGCCCGTTCGACCATCGCTGGCGCCAATAGTCGGGTCCGGGTTTCGCGCGCGCGTCTGTGACGTCGTGGGCCACCATCGCGCGTGTTGCGGCGTAACCGGCGCCGTTGTCGCTATAGCTGTCGCCGAAGGCCACGATGCGATCGAGCGGCGTGTCGGCGTATGCCGTAGCACTACAAAACAGTATCGTGGCGATGGCCAGGAGAAGGGCGCGGCGCATCGGTGTCTCCGTGGTGAAGCGATAAGAACCCGCCGTGGCTGGCAAGCCGGCGCGCGAACGTTGGCAGGCGCGATGACAGCGTATTCTGCGAGGCTGGCTCTTCCGTTGGAACCGTTTCGTGCCGCGCCAAGCTCGTGTTCTTGTTCTGTTGATCGTCAGCGCATTGTTGATTGCCGGCTGCACGAGCGGGCCGCGAGGCACCGGGCCCGGCGGCGCACGTAGCGGCGGAAAAGGAGCGGTCTATCAAACCGGGCCGGCCACGTATTACGCCGACCGATTCAGTGGACGGCGTACCGCCAGCGGTGAGCGTTATCGGCCGTCGCGCCTGACAGCCGCCCATCGGGAGCTGCCGTTTGGCAGCCGCGTGCGGGTCACCAACCAAGACAACGGCCGCTCGGTGACCGTACGTATCAACGACCGCGGCCCGTATGCTGGCCACCGCGTGATCGATTTATCGGGCCGCGCCGCTCGAAAACTGCGAATGCGGCGCGCGGGCGTGGTGCCGGTCACGCTCGAGGTATTGTCGCGACCGTAGCGGCGCAGGCCGGGCGCCGGCCGCGTGGCGCTTCAATGCGTGTGTTGGCCGACGGCCCACGCAAGATGCGGCGCCTTGCGGCATATTGGAACGACATGCTTTACCGCGTACCTGCCGTTTACAAGGACACCCCGCGATGACCGATTTGAAGTCGCAGACCCGACAAGCGCTCTACGAGCGCGCTCAGGCGCTGGATGTGCCCGGCCGCTCGGCCATGAGCAAGGACGAGCTCGTCGCCGTACTGGAAGGGCGCGGTGCGGAAGAGGCGCCGACCGCCGCACCTGATCGGGAAGTGGCCTCGCGCGTCGAGGCGTTTCGGCATCTGGCCGAGCAGGTGGCCGCGGGCGAGTTCGTGCTGCGCCCGCGCGTGCTGACCGGGCATGACCGCCGTGTGCATGTGCGCCAGTGCCTGCGCGAGGATCATACGATGCGTATTGCCACCAACGCCGACGACGCCACGGTGAAATTCGATGCGCTGTCGGATTCGTTGTTTTCGTTTTTCCGCGGGACCGCGCTCTTGTTCTACCGCGATATGGCCGGCGAAGACGCCTGGATGCCGACGGTATTGGCTCTGGGCGACGTACACCCGGAAAACTTCGGCGTCATGCCGAACATGAACAACGTGCCGATTTTCAGCGTCAACGATTTTGATGAAGCCTATTACGCGCCGTTCACCTGGGATATCAAGCGCGGGGCCACGGGGTTCATGATCGCGGCCGAAACCGAGGGCGAGCTCTCGGCCAAGCAGCAACGCAAGGTGGCCCAGCATTTTGTGCAGGGCTACATCGACGACATGCAGCGCCTGGCCCGGGACGGCACCGAGCTGGACGAGGAGATGCGTCTGGACAACGCGCCTAAGATCATCCGCAAGCTGATCGAGGATGCCCAGGAAAGCCGTGCCGAGTGGCTGGTCGATGATTATCTTAACGAAGCGAAAACCGGCTTTCGCGCCACCGACGAGCTGGTGCCCATCACCGCCCGACGCGACGAATTTCAGGACATCACCGAGCGTTTAATCAAAGAAAACGACATCACCGTGCCCCCGCGGGCCGAGGGTATGCGCGTTAAGGACGTGGCGCTCAGGCGCGGGCAGGGCACGGCCTCGCTGGGCCTCAATCGTTATTACGTATTGATCGAAGGCCCGGCTCGCGACGGTACCGATGACCTGATTCTGGAATACAAGCAGGCGCGGCATTCAGCGCTATCCGGCCTGGTACCGCCGTCGTCCTACGAAAAGAACACCAAAGGCGAGCGCATCAGCCACGCCCAGACCGTGCATCTGGTGCGCGGCGACCGATTCTACGGGCATATCGCCTTCGAGGGGCTGAGTTACATGACGCGCGAGCGGGCGCCGTATCGTGACGACATCGACCTGGATGATTTGTCCAAGAGCGAGTGGAAGCGCTACGCCGAAATCTGTGGCCGCGTGCTGGCCCGCGTGCACGCGTTATCTGACGAGTCGGGTAACATTACCCGAGACATCGAGCCGGATATCGTCGAGGCCATGGGCCCGCCGGCGCTGTTCGTGGCCGACATGGTGGCGTTTGCCGCCGAAGCCGCTGAGCGCGTGCGCCGTGACCACAAGCTCTTTCGAGAGGACCACGCCAAGGGCGCCTTCACCCGGCTGGACATCATCCACGCATGAGCCGGCGTACCGCAGAGCGTGTCAGTCGACCGAGGTTGGGCTCGTGAGACAGGCCGCGCGAGTTGTCGTGTGTCTGTGGTTCTTTGTAGGCGGCATCGCGCATTTCGCGTTGACGGAACTAGAGATGTCTATCGTGCCGGCGTGGCTGCCGGCGCATCGGCTGCTGGTGCTGGCAAGCGGCGGCTTCGAACTGCTGGGCGCGCTGGGACTCGCCTGGCCGGCCACCCGACGTTTGGCCGGCTGGTGGCTGATCGCGCTGACGATCGCCGTCACGCCGGCCAACGTTTATATGTTGCAACACGCCGAGCTGTTCCCGGCCGTGCCGTACTGGGCGCTGGTTGTGCGTCTGCCGCTGCAGGCGGCCCTCATTGGCTGTATCGCCTACGCGGCGTTTGGTAGGTCGGAGCGCTCGCGCCGCTTGTGAGCCACGCTTTGCGGCCGCCATACCGACCGCCACGTCGGCCCCTAGGTGTGTAAACCCACCACA
>DCKU01000025.1 GCA_002320455.1 Salinisphaera sp. UBA1666 | reverse complement strand
TGAAACCTCAACAGGCCCTAGCGTCCGCGCACTTAAATCAAGGGAGAATTTATGCTTCAGACGATGCGACACACGCTCTGGGCCGGTGTTCTGGCGTTGGCGGCGATCGCTAGCCCGGCGGCGCTGGCAGCCAACGACGCGAGCCAGACGGTACGCTTTGCCTCGGCGCCCTGGCCGGGCGTGACGGTCAAAACCACGGTCGCCCAGACCATCCTCGAGGCGATCGGCTATGACACCCGGCTCACCAACGCCAGTTGGACGATCGCGCTTCAAGGTGTAGCGCGCGGGGATATTGATGCCGACCTGGGGATCTGGATGCCGACCCAGAAATCGACCGTGCAGCCGCTGGTCGATGCCGGCAAGATCGAACTTTTGGTCAAGAACGTCCCCGATGCCCAGTACGATCTGGTGGTGCCGGATTATGTCTGGGACGCCGGTGTGCACAGCATCGCGGATCTCAACGCGCATGCCGATGCCTTTGAGCAGCGTATCTATGGCATCGAGGCCGGCAACGACGGCAACCAGATCGTCCAGGACGCGATCGATGGTGATGTCTACGGCCTAGGCGACTGGACCCTGCGAGCCTCCAGCACCGCGGCAATGCTCGCCGAGGCTGGACGTGCGATCGACGACAAGAAATGGATCGTGTTCCTGGGCTGGAAGCCACACTGGATGAACATCAAGTACGACCTGCGCTATCTCGAGGACCCGAAAGAAATCTGGGGCGGCGGGTCGTCGGTCTGGACGGCCATCAACCCGGCCTATGCCAAGACCAACCCCAACGCCACGCGTTTTCTCAAGCAGATGGTCGTGCCGGCCAAAATCCAGAGCCAATGGATCTATGACTACGGCTACGACAAGCAGTCGGCCGACGAGGTCGCGACCGGCTGGCTCAAGGCCCACATGGATCGCGTGGGCCAGTGGCTGGACGGCGTGACCACCGCCAACGGCAACACCCCGGCGCTTGCTGCCCTGAAAAAAGCGTTGGCCGGCTGATCACCGCGCATGAAAAAGCCGGCGTGCTGACACGCCGGCTTTTTTATTTCTAAAGCGTTGGGCCAGCGGGTCTAGGCGTTTTCGGCGCGGCGCGGCAGCACCCAGTCGCGACGCGGGAAGTGACAGGTATAGCCGCCTGGCACGCGTTCCAGGTAATCCTGGTGGTAGTCCTCGGCCTCCCAGAACTCGCCGGCGGGCTCGACCTCGGTGACGACCCGGCCGGGCCAGAGCCCTGAGGCTTCGACGTCGGCGATGGTGTCGTCGGCGATCTGTTTCTGTGCGTCGTTCAGATAATAGATAGCCGAGCGATACGACTCGCCGATGTCATTGCCTTGGCGGTTCTTGGTCGTCGGGTCGTGAATCTGGAAGAAGAACTCCAGCAGACGCCGATAGCTCATCTGGGCATCGTCATAGAGGATTTCGATGGCTTCCGCGTGATGACCATGATCGCGATAGCAGGGGTGTTTCATGGTGCCGCCGGAATAGCCGACCCGGGTTGCCAGCACGCCGTCTTGCTTGCGAATCAGATCCTGCATACCCCAGAAGCAGCCGCCCGCCAGAATGGCGCGTTGTTCGCTCATACGTCCTCCACTTGATCAATGTAGTCGCCGTAGCCCTCGGCCTGCATCTCGTTTTTGGGAATAAAACGCAGCGAGGCCGAGTTGATGCAATAACGTAGGCCGCCGCGGTCGGCCGGGCCATCGGGAAACACGTGACCCAGGTGGCTGTCGCCGTGGCTGGAGCGAACCTCGGTTCGCGTCATGCCCAGCGAGTTATCGGTAAGCTCGGCCACGTGGGCTGTCTCGATGGGTTTTGTGAAGCTTGGCCAGCCGCAGCCCGAATCGTATTTGTCGCTCGAGGCAAACAGCGGCTCGCCGGAGACGATATCCACGTAGATACCGCTTTGCTTGTTATCCAGGTATTCCCCGGTGCCGGGGCGCTCGGTGCCGTTTTCCTGGGTGACCCGGTACTGCTCGGCGGACAGGCGCGAAATAGCATCCGGGTCTTTTGAATAGCGTGTCATGACGGGGTCTCGCTTGCGAGTGAACAGTGTAGGAAATGACGCTTGGCTCACTAGAAATCAAGCCATCGCTCACCCGGCCGCCGGGCAGGCGACATGAATCTCGCTCTATATCGATCGTATAACGCTATGAGATCGATTCATATTTAGTTTTACGCAATCGCTTGAAGTAAGACGATTAGGTGGCACTATATCTGCGTACGACGAAAGTCTAATACCGGAAGGGTCATCATGAACAAGCAACTGATCGTTTCCTCGCTCCTCGCTGGCTTCGTGGGCGTTTCGCTGGCCGGAAGTGCCGGCGCAGCCGTACAGCCGGGTAATTACCAGACGCACGTGCTGCCCAGCACCACGCGTATCGACAACGAGCCGGCCAAAACGGATTCCGCGCCCGCTGAGGGTTTGGAGAACGTCGCCGCCCAGCGCGCTCAGCCGGCGATTTATCAGGACGGCGTGCAGCCGTCGACGACACGTCGCGATATTTCGGCCGCGCCGAAAACGCATCGTAACGAGGTGGCCGTCAATCACACCCAGCGTCGCTAATCGTCGCTAGGACCGGCGCTCGAACAGGGCAGCGTCGCCTAGACGTTGCCCGTCGAGGCCCTTGCGCCAAGTACGGGCGTAAAACTCGGCCAGCGTGTCCCGGCCGCAGCGTGGGGTTGCTGCAGCGCTCGGTTGACCGCTATTTGGGTCGGCGACCAGCATCGGCTCGGTTGCATAGAAATAGGCGATACGCGCGAACTCTGCGCCATCGGCCGCACGGCGTGACACCCGTCCCGCACCTGCCAGCCCCCAGCCAACAGATCGAACCAGCGATAACGGAATCCGCCGGAATCGGCTGGGTTTACCGGCCAGGGCAAACAACATCTCGCCCCGCTCTTGGGGTGTGACTGCCGGCCCCGGCCCGCCAGTAGCTAGAGTCCGGTTCCAGCGCCGGTCGTCGGCCAGCACGTCGGCCATGAAACCTGCCAAGTCAGCTTCGCTGATCGGAATACAGGACGGCCCTGGGCCCTGTCCGAAAAGCAGAAACGGCTTGTTGTGACGAATACGTTCGATCTGTCCGGCCAGGGATTTGAAAAACGCTGTGGGGCGGATAATCGAGTGGTCGATGGACGCATCCGCGAGCGCCTGTTCAAAGGCATGTTTCGCGCGCTGAAAGGCCAGTACCGGGCGTTGCACGCACAGCGCCGACAGCAGCTGGAAATGACGAGCACCCAAGCGGGTTGCCAGGCGCAAAAGCGCTTGATTCATATCGTGATCAACGGCCCAGGCCTCTGCCGGTCGACCGCTGGACGCGGCGATACACGAGACGACCGCATCAACGCTGCCGATCCTGCCCGCGGACGCGGCCAACGCGGCGTCGTTAAGCGTGGGCGTCAGGCACGGCCGGGCGCCGTCCAGAAAACTCGCTAAATTGGCGTCAGGTGCGCGCCGCAGTAAAGCGACGACTTGATGCCCGCGCCTGACCAACTCGGCCACGACATGGCGCCCGATATAACCGCTGGCCCCGGCAACAAGAACGCGCATCAGCCCGACGGACGCGCAAAGCGGTCGTTCAAGCGCCGCACCATGGCTTCATGCTTGCCCCGAATACGCGTAACGCGGCGTCGAGCCAGCCATCCCCAGCCTTTGGGCTGAAGCACAAAGATGCTGCGCCACCAGCGGGTGTTGCGTGCGAACGCGCGCCGGATATCCAGGCCAAAGACCTGTTGCGATGCCGGCGCGATGCGCGCAGCCAGGCGCTGCGCCACCAGCGTACGAGTCACAAAATGCACGCCGGCGATCACCGCTACGGCCACCGCCAGTAGCGCCATACCCCCAGGCGAAAGATTGACGATGGCCGATAGGAGCCCGCCGGCGACGTCGCGATAGACGATACCGAGGGCTATGACCAGCACGGCCATGGGGACGAGCACCGCGATATCGATCAAGCCCACGTGCCGCCGCCACCGGCCGAGAAGTGCTTTAAGGCGCGCCACGCCATCGTTGCCGGCCAGCGTGGCGGCGGCCGTGGTCATCATCTCGACCACGCGATAGGCACGATCGACCTCGACGCCGGTCATGCGTCGATGCAGCTCGTCCATATCAGCATCTTTCTTGGCCTTGAAGCGGGCGGCCAGAGCCTCATCGGCGATCGGCGGCGCACTGGCCTCGTCGTAGATCCGCAAAAAACGCCCGGCGGTGAGCCCGGAAGAGGCCAGAGCGCGCTGCCACGCCGCGACCACGTCTTCGGGGTTGTCTTCGCGTGCAGTGGTATCGATCTGGTTGAGCACGAACACGAATTTGGCCGCGTCATCGCGGCCGATCGTGTCCGAGACCAGATGACGCAGCGTATCGCGCATGGCGCCGGGCTCGGGATGGCGCGCGTCGAAAAAGACCAAGACCAGATCGGAGAGATCGATGATGCGATCGGTGATCTGCAGCGTGGCCGAGCGCTGGCTGTCGGCGTCGAAGCCGGGCGAGTCGAGCAGGATCTTGCCGCGGAGGCGCTCGGCGTGACAGGTCTTGAGCTGCAGGTAGTTGTTGATACGCCGGCCTTCGCCGGCTGCCACGTCCTCGATCTCGCCGCTGATGCGATAAAAGGGAAACCGCAGGTCCGCATCGACCGCGGTGCCGGGTAGCGTGCGTGGCTCGGCGTCCTCGCCGTAGCAGATGACGGTAAAGCGGTCGTCGACGGCCTGATTGCCGGTTCGCTGCAGATCGGTGCCCAGATAACCGTTGATGAAGCTGGACTTGCCGGCCGAGAACGTCCCCAGCAGGGAGATGACAGGCCACCAGGGCACGCGCCGCGTAAAACTGGCGTCGCCGGCCAACAGGTGCATGCGGGCAGCGATCTTGTCGAGTCGACGGAACTCGGCCAGCGGCTCGAGCAGCAAAGGGTTCTCGCGCGCCAGATGGGCTTCCAGCGACGTGGCCTGGTCGGCCGAGGACGGTGAGGGACTCATGGGCGCTCCGGCAGTCTAAGACACGGGCGAGCCGTTGGCCCGCGATACCTTATTCTAAGCCAATCGGTCAGCGTGTTTCCCGGCGACAGGGTCGATCAGCCTCGCGCGTCGTGCTGTCGGCGCACGGCGCCGGTGCGTGCCCGGTATGCCCCGACAATCCAGCCGACGCGCCGGTGGCCAGCACACAGCCGCCGGTGAATACGCTTGTGACCACGACGCCAATCAGCGCCGTCAAACGATAGCAACGACTCCGATAGTGTCGCTGGTTCATGAAGTCGAGTCCGGTGGCGTAGACTGGTGCATATCGCATTGAACAAGCTATAGCACAATGAGTGACAACGACTATCAGCCGCCGCGGGTCTGGACCTGGGATAAGGAAAGCGGTGGCAAGTTTGCCAGCATCAATCGCCCGGAGGCCGGCCCGCGGTACGAGGCCAAGCTGCCGGTCGGCGAGCATCCGTTTCAGCTTTACTCGCTGGCCACGCCCAATGGGGTGAAGGTTACAGCGATGTTCGAGGAGCTGCTCGAGGCCGGGTTTGATGCCGAATACGATGCCTGGCCGATCAACATCGGCGACGGCGAGCAGTTCTCAAGCGGCTACGTCGAGATCAACCCCAACTCCAAGATTCCGGCGCTGGTCGATCACAGCGTGTCACCGGCGCGACGTATCTTCGAGTCCGGCTCGATCTTGGTGTATCTGGCCGAGCGTTACGGCGCATTTTTGCCCACCGATGCCGACACGCGCACCGAAACCCTGAACTGGCTGTTCTGGCAGATGGGCAGTGCGCCGTATCTCGGCGGCGGATTCGGGCATTTCTACAACTACGCGCCCGAGCCGATCGAGTACGCGATCGACCGCTTCACGATGGAAACCAAGCGCCAGCTCGACGTGCTGGACCGGCGCCTGGCCGACAACGCCTATCTGGCCGGGGCGGAGTACACCATCGCCGATATCGCGACCTGGCCCTGGTACGGCGCGTTGGCGCTCGGCCGGCTCTATGACGCCGGCGAGTTTCTCCAGGTTCAAGAATACGAAAACGTCCAGCGCTGGGCCCAGGCCATCGATGCACGGCCGGCGGTGCGCCGTGGGCGTATGGTCAATCGGCTGTGGGGCGACGAATCAGAGCAGCTGCCCGAGCGCCACGCGGCCAGCGATTTTGAGCATCGCACCAAGGACAAACTGGGCGACTAGGACTGACGGCGCTCGAGACGCAGGCGAGAGATCACGATTCGCGCCCGACGGGCCAATCGGCAAAATAAAGGATTGTCTCAAGTGAAGATCGGAATTGTTGGCTTGGGCCGCATGGGCGGCAACATCGCGCGGCGTCTGATGGACGCCGATCACGAGGTGGTGGTCTACGACCAAAGCCGTGAGACGCGTGACGGCCTGGCCGGCGAGGGCGCCCAAGCCGTGGGCTCGCTGGCCGAACTGGCGGATGCGCTCACACCCCCGCGCACCGTCTGGCTCATGTTGCCCGCGGGGACGGTCACCGAGCAGACGATCGACACGCTGTCAGACACACTGACGGCGGGCGACAGCATCATCGACGGCGGTAATGCCAACTTCAAGGACGATGTTCGCCGCGCGTCACGTCTGGCCGAGCGCGATATTGCTTATCTCGACGTCGGCGTATCCGGCGGTGTCTGGGGGCGCGAGCGCGGCTATTGCCTGATGATCGGTGGGCCAACCACATGGGTCGAGACGCTGGATCCGATCTTTTATGCACTGGCGCCGCAACTCGGGGAGATTGATCGTACGCCGGGGCGCGACGGCCTGGACCCCCGCGCCGAACAGGGTTATATCCACTGCGGCCCGGCTGGTTCGGGCCATTTCGTGAAAATGGTGCACAACGGTATCGAATACGGCCTGATGGCAGCGTATGCCGAGGGTTTCAACCTGCTCAAGGGCCGGGCCAGCGAGGCATTGCCCGAGGCCGAACGTTTTGATCTTAATTTGGCGGATATCGCAGAAGTCTGGAGGCGCGGCAGCGTCATCTCGTCTTGGCTGTTGGATCTGTCGTCGATCGCCCTGGCGCGCGACGCGAGCCTGTCAGAGTTCTCCGGTGAGGTCGCCGACTCGGGGGAAGGCCGCTGGACGGTGGATGCCGCGGTCGAGCAGGGCGTGCCGGCCAACGTGCTGGCCTCGGCGCTGTTCTCGCGGTTTCGCTCGCGCGTGGACGAGGACTACGGCGATCGTCTGCTGTCGGCCATGCGGCGCGAGTTCGGCGGCCACGTGGAGTCACATAACGAATAGTTGGTTTAGAACAACATCGCAAGAAACATCGAGACCATCGACGCTGCGGCCAGGCTCATCTGCGGCGGGCGCAGGGTGCGGAAGAAGTCCGGTACCTCGCCGCGCTTGGCTGCACGCGGGTCCAGCACCGCCACGCCGGCAAACCCCAGGGCGCACAGGATCACCGCTATGAGCGCGTAGGGCATGATGAATACCGCCAGGCCCAATAGAAACAATAGGCCCATGGTCAGAAGCTGAGCCGGCTGCGGCCCGCCGTCGGTGAAAAAGCTGAGGCCGCGGCGTACACCCGCTAGAAAGAAGAACAGAATCGCAGACCAATAGATGGCTGCGGTGATCAGAAACGCCAGCGTCAGCGGCCCCACAAACCACACCAGTACGGCAGCGATCACGAGCGGCGCGATCGGCAAATAACCCAAGATCAGACTGCGCGTGGGAATAGCGTCGGCGCGGGGTGTATCGAACATAAAAGACAACGCAAGAGCGGGATCAGATCAGCATACCCTGTTGTGGGCAATCTACCACGCACCCGTTCGGGGCGTGGCCGATCATTTCACGATGAAGCGGGCGGTTGGAATTCACCCGCCCAGCTGGCCTCGGCGGCCTCAACCGCCTGTTGTATTTCGCCGGCCGGCACCTGGTCGGGGTCGCCTTTTTCCAGCGGGTCGTAGTGATAGACGAACAGCCGGGAGGCAAAGGCAGGGAAGGGCAGACTGGCTTCACCGAAGAACTCGCCGTGGCCCTCGGTGGAGGTGACCACGCCGCCGCCCCAGTCCTGGCCGCTGTCGTTGTTCGGGTTGAAGAAATAGACCCGCATTTCGCCGGCCGGGTCGCGTCCGATGCGCAGGATCGTAATAGCATGCCGGCCGATGTAGCGCGCCGCGCTATCCGTGGCCGCGATGCCGGCCGGTTGGGGGTGCACCACCGGCAGGTTGTTGTTGTAGACCGGGTGATAGCTGGCATAGAACTGGCGCAGGAAATCGGCGTGGTCGACGATGGTATCGGTGGTGGGATCGGCCACCACGCGAAAGCCCTGGCCAACCCACCAGCCGTAGAATTCCGGGTGGATCCAGCGATGCAGATCGTCGTCGCGCGGTCCGCAGAGCCGGCCCATCTCGATGTAGATCCGGTCCAGATGCGGTACCAAGATCATCGATACCGGGTCGACGTCCAGCGGGCGCGTCTTGGCCAGTCCTGCCGCCAGGCCCTTCGATGACACGGTCTGGCCCTCGAAGCGAAACAGAATCTCATCGTCGCGCGCGGCCCAGGCCAGCAGCTGCAACAGATAATCGGGATCGTTGGCGGCCCACATGGATACGCCAATGACTGACTGACAGGTGGGGTTGTTGCCTTGGCCTACGCCAAGCGGCTGGCCCAGCAGCGACAACACGCCGGCCAGCAGATACTGTCGCGGGGCCAGCGCGTCGCCAAACGCCGTGGCCAGCGTGTCGCGCGTTTCGGTCGACAGGGGCAGCTGGATCTGTCGCCATAGCCCGGCAGCTACGGGCCCGCTGTAGAGCACGCCGCGCTCGAGCAGACAGGACAGGCCGTAGATCGACTGCGCGGTCTCCACGAACAGACACTCGTCGATCAGCGTATGCACCAACAGCTGATAACAGCCCAGCGCGTCGCGCCCGGTGCTGGACAGGCCGAGTGCTACGGGAATCAGCGTGTCGCCGGCCGCGCCCAGGCTGCGCAGATGACGCAGAAACACCGCGTGATAATCCGACACCAGCCCGGTCTGGTGGACCGCGCGCGCAAAGCGTTGGGCTTCGTCGGCCAGCGCGCCCGGCATCATGTCGGCCAGGCGCGTGGCGTAGGTGGCGATGCCCGGGTCTTCGCTACAGCCGGGCGTCGGCGCGAACAGGCTGTTCACGAGTGCAGCGGCGCCGGCGTTGTCGGTATCGATGCTCGGGTCGTACAGACAATGGGCGATCTGGATGACCATATCGCGCGCCTGGTCGATGTCGATTGGCCGCTGATCCAGAATTCGCCAGACCTCGCGCACCAGGCTGTCGAGAATACTCTCGTAGCCCATCGTGGCCAGCTCGAAGGCATAAAGGGCAGCGACCGCTTCGCCCAGGCCCTGGCCGCGCTCCCGATCGGATTCGTTCAACCGCCCGCCCATGAGATCCAGGTTGAGCGCCATGACCTGCGTCATGAATTGATGCGCGCGCCGGGCGGTGATGCGCGGGTGCTGGTAGTCGCCAACGGCCACCGCCAGCAGTCGCAGCTGTGACAGGGCTTCGATCGTGGTTGTCGCCAGATCGCCCGTGCGCAGCGAGATCTTAGCGATATCGGCCTGCAGGATCGCCGGCTGATCCCAGTCCGTGCCCGCGAATACACGAGCCGACTCCAGCCGGCGCACGCGATGATAGAGCGCCGCCGGTCCGCCGTCTTCTAGAAGTACGCGCCCGGCGGCCGCTAGTACGTGGGTGTTCGTGGCCTCGGGCTGGGCCTGTCGCGCCTGGCCGAGCGCCATAATCGCTTGATCGAGTTGTTTGACGGCCGGACTGGCATCGACGACGGATACGGACATGGGCAGACACACAGACAAATGGGGCCGGCCGATGACGCTATGCCGTCGGCCGGCCGGCCCAAGATACACCGAAAGATGGTCCCGCACGCGCGTTGTTGGCCGGCGCGGTGCGGCTGATGTTCAGCTTGGTGAGCGCGTCCTCGATGATTGCTTGTCGTGGCTTATGCATCGTCGAGCAGGGCGCGAAGCTCGGCGTTTTCAGCCTCGAGCTCGGCGATTCGTGCTTTTAGCGCCGCGGTATCCGTATCAGCGTCGGCGGTCGTGGCCGCGCCGCCCACGGGCTGGCTGCGATCGATCTCGCCGGCCAACTGGTGCATGAACTGGGCTTCCTTGCGCCCCTTGGCGCGTGGCAGGCGGACCAGCACGCTGGTTTGTGGGTTGTCCTCGTCGACCAGCGCGCCGGCCGCCGTGGCCACGTCGTCGTTGTCGTCGAAGGCATAGAGCCGGCCGGCCCGTGCGCGGAGCTCGCCGGGGGTCTGCGCGCCGCGCAGCAACAGCAGGGTCACGATCGCAAACTGCGCCCGGTTCAACGGGATATCGGAAAAATTGGTGCTGCCACACAGCCGCTGCTTGTACTTGGCCACGCCGGTCTTGAAGTTTTCCTCCACGTGTACGAGCCGGCGCTCGGCCAGGCTGCGCATGGTGCGGCCGACTTCAGTCTGGCTCAGCGCCATGACCGGCTCGCGGGCCGACTTCTGATTGGCCGCGTTGGTGAGGGCGTTGAGAGTCAGCGGCATCTGATCCGGCGTAGTCACCGATTTTTCCATCAGACAGCCGATCAGGCGGGCTTCGATGTCGCTCAGGTTGGGCAGCATGGTGCGTTGCGATTGGGTCTTGCTGCCATGCTAACGCTTTGTCGCTTCTGTCTTGGGTTTATCCGCAGGTTTCGCAGATAGCGGTCGAACGAGGCGGGTCTTGAACGGGCCCGGCGCTACGGTCATCCAGCGGTGCCGATGGAGCGCTTCCGTAGCGCCGGCACTCGTGGCGCCTCGATGGCAGTGATGCCGCGTTGGCCCGTCCGCCATTTGCGAAATCGGCGTAATCTGCAGACGAAAAATGCCAGAATTTCGCGAGTCGCGACGGCTCAGAGCCGGGCGCGCTGGCGATCCCCCCAGGCCTTGAGATCCAGCAGTAGCTGGAGTTTGCCTGGCTGGCCTTTCACTCGCTCCATCAGGGTCGCCACGGTCTCGTCGTACTCGTCGAGCGTCAGGCCACCGTCGGGGGCGAACTCGAGCCGCTTGGCCACCCAGTTCTGCCAGTCGTCTTTTTCGGCCTCGGCCAGCGTGTCGGGATGATGGCGCGCGCGCCAGCGAAACAGTAGCTCGTTCAAGCGGTTGTCGCTGAACACGATATCGCCCTCGGCCAGACGATCGGCCGGCGTGGTGTGGATCTCGCGTGCCTTGGCGCGGTCGGTGTCAGAGACGAAGCCGTCGTAAAGGGCGGCTTCAGCGTCGCTTTCGGCGTCGAACACCCGGGCTTCGAACACGGCGATGGCTTTGGCCTCGACCTCGGCCAGGCGGTCGTGGATGGCTTTCCAGTGGCGACGACAGGTCTTGATGTCCAGGTTCAGACGCTTGGCCTCGGTCTCGCGCATCATCTCAAACGGCGCCAGCACCGGGCACTTGTTCAGATGCACGCCCTTGAGCGCCACCCGGGGGGCATCGTCAGGCAAATCCTCGGCCGGGGTGAAGATGCGGTCGAAGATTTCGTCTGGGTCCAGCTCCAGCAGCGGCGCGGGGTCATGGCGCAGGTCATAGGTGATGATGCAGTTCTTGTTCACCGGGTGGGCGGCGATCGGCATCACCGGCGACAGACAGCCCTGGGCCGCGCCGAACTTGGCTGAGACGTGCAGCGCCGGTTTGCGCGTGGTCATGTCCAGCATCTTGCGAGCGCTGGCCTTGTCGCGATGAGTCACCACCCAGTCGAACAGCTTGGGTTGCTTGTCGCGGATCAGCCGGGCCAGGTCAATGGTGGCGTGCACGTCGGACAGCGCATCGTGGGCCGATTCCTGGGTAAGCTGATTGGCCGCGGCCAGGTGCTCGAGCTTGAAGCTTACCGTGCCGTCGTCGCGCGTCGGCCAGGTAATCCCGTCCGGGCGCAGCGCATAGGCCAGGCGCACCATGTTGATGATGTCCCAGCGCGAGCAGCCTTGTTTGTATTCGCGCTCGTAGGGATCGTAAAAATTGCGCCAGAGCGCGTGGCGCGTGACCTCGTCGTCGAAGGCCAGGCTGTTGTAGCCCACGCTGCAGGTGCCGGGCACGCGCATCTCGGCCAGAATCGTGGCGATGAACTCCGGCTCGGGCACGCCATGCTCCAGCGCATATTGCGGCGTGATGCCGGTGATCAGCGTGGCCTCGGGATGGCCCAGCATGTCGGCCGGCGGCTGGCAATAGAGCGTGACCGGGTCGCCGATGATGTTGAAGTCGGCGTCGGTGCGTATGCCGGCAAATTGGGCCGGCTTGTCGCGTTTGGGATCAGCGCCGAAGGTTTCGTAGTCGTGCCAGAAGTAGGAAAACTCGGCCATTACGCCGCACTCGGGTCGGTGAGCGCTTCGAGCTGCTCGGCAGCCTCCATCCATCGGGCCTCGGCGGCCTCCAGCTGGCGGGCCAGCGTGGCACGCTCCTGGGTGACGCGGGCAGCCTCGACCGGGTTGCCGTAGACGCTGGGCTTGGCCAGCTGGGCGTCCTGGGCCTCGATCTTGGTGGTCAGCCGGGCCATTTCCTCGTCGGCTTTTTTGAGCTGGTTCTTCAGCGGCTTCTCGGCGGCCCGCTGTTCGGCGCTGCCGCGGCGATCGGTCTTGGTTTCGCCGGCCCTGGGCTTGGCGGTGTCCTTGCCTTTGCTTTGGCCTTCCTTGGCGGCGTTCTGGCGCGACAGCCACTTGGCATAGTCGTCCAGATCGCCGTCGAAAGGCTCGAGCGCCCCGTCGGCCACCCGCCAGAGCTGGTCGCAGGTGGCATCGATGAGGTGGCGGTCATGGGCGATCATCACCACCGCCCCCGTGTAGCCGGCCAGGGCCGTCTCCAGGGCATGGCGCATGTCCAGATCCAGATGGTTGGTCGGCTCGTCCAGCAGCAGCAGGTTGGGCTTTTCATGCACCACCAGGGCCAGCGCCAGCCGGGCTTTCTCGCCGCCGGAAAACGGGGCGATCGGCTCCAAAGCCTTGTCGCCGCGGAAATCAAAGCCGCCCAGGAAGTCGCGGATATGCTGCTCGCTAGCTTTCGGATCTTGCCGTTGCAGGTGCTGAGCGGCACTCGCGGCATCGTCCAACACCTCGAGCTGGTGCTGGGCGAAATAGCCGATCTTGAGGTATTTGTCTGGCTGAACGTCGCCGTCCAGAGCGTTCAGCTCGCCGGCCAGCAGTTTCATCACCGTGGACTTGCCGGCGCCGTTGCGGCCCAGAATCGCCAGGCGATCGCCGGGCACCAGCCGGAGTTTCACATCGCCAACCAGCGGTGTGTCGTCGTAGCCTACGTCGGCGTTGTCGATACGCAGCAGGGTTTCCGGCAGCCGCTCGGGCGTTAAGAACTGGAAAGAAAACGGCGTATCCCAGTGCGCGGCCTCGACCTTTTCCATACGCTCCATCTGCTTGAGCTTGGACTGGGCCTGGCGGGCCTTGGTGGCCTGGGCGCGAAAGCGATCGACGAAGCCCTGCAGCTGGGCCAGTTTCTTCTGCTGGTTCTCGTAGGCGGCCTGTTGCTGGGCCTTGGCCTCGGCGCGCATGACCTCAAACGTGGAGTAGTTGCCGGTATACAGGGTGGCCGCGCCGTGCTCCAGGTGCAGGGTATGCGTGACCAGGGCATCCAGAAAATCCCGATCGTGCGAGATGACCACGAGCGTGGCCGGATGCGCGGCCAGATAGTCCTGGAGCCAGAACACCGCGTCCATATCCAGATGGTTGGTGGGTTCGTCCAGCAGCAGCAGATCACAGCGGTGCATGAGCGCGGCGGCCAAATTGAGACGCATGCGCCAGCCGCCCGAGAAGTCGTCGATCGGTGACTCGTGGGCACTGGGCGCAAACCCCAGCCCGTGGAGCAGGCGCGCCGCGCGGGATCGGGCCGCATAGCCGTCGATTTCGGCCAGGCGGCCGTGCAGCTCGGCCATGGCGTTCCCATCACCGTCGGCCTCGGCGGTGGCCAGGCGGGTCTCGATGTCACGTAGCTCGACGTCGCCGTCTAGGACGTACTCGATGGCCGGCTGGCTGCCGGCCGGGGCGTGCTGACGCACGGTGGCGATATCCAGATGCGCCGGAATCTCGATATCGCCGGCGTCCGGGGTCAGCTCGCCCAGCATCATCGCCAGCAGCGAGGATTTGCCGGTGCCGTTGGCGCCCACAATACCGACCCGCTGGCCGGCCTGGATCCGCAGGTCAACGTTTTCTAGAAGCTTGCGCGGCCCGCGTCGCAGGGTGAGGTTTTTGAACGCGATCATGACGGTAGTGTAAAGGAATAAGACAAGAAAAAAGGCGAGCCGAGGCTCGCCTTGGGCGCATCAAGTGCGGGTGATGCGGCTCAGCTCTGCGGCTTGTTGCCGCCACCGCTGCGCCCGGAACGCCGGCCGCCGCGGCGACTGCCGCGCTTGAGCCGGGCGTGGCCGCCTTCGTTGGTGTTTCCGCCGCCCGATTTGTCGCCACCGCCACCACGCCGTCGGCCGCGGTTGTTGGAACCGTTGTTCGGCTTGCCGCCGCGGCTGCTGCGGCCGCCCGCGGGTTTATCGGGCGCATTCTTGGCGGCTTCGGCGTCCCGTGCGGCGGCCGCTTCGATGATGGCCGGGTCCAGGCCGTCGACGTCCATGCGCTCGACGGTCTGATTGATCAGCTTTTCGATGGCCTTCAGATAGCTGCGCTCGTCCTTGGCTACGAGTGAGATCGCTTCGCCGGCTGCACCGGCGCGGCCCGTGCGCCCAATGCGATGTACATAGTCCTCGGCCACGTTGGGCAGCTCGTAGTTGACCACGTGGGGCAGGCCGTCGATATCGATGCCGCGGGCGGCGATATCCGTGGCCACAAGCGCACGTACTCTGCCGTCCTTAAAGCCGGACAAGGCCTTGGTTCGTGCGTTCTGGGATTTGTTGCCGTGCAGTGCGGCTGCGGCGATGCCGTCGGTTTCCAGCTGTTTCACCAGTCGGTTGGCGCCGTGCTTGGTGCGGGTGAAGACCAGTACCTGTTGCCAGACGCCGTTTGTGATCAGATGCGACAGCACGGCGCGCTTGGCTGATTTTTCGACCATCACCGCGCGGTGGCTGACGAGTTCGGCCGTGGCGTTACGCGGGGCCACGTCGATTTCGACCGGGTCATGCAGCAGCGAGCCGGCCAGCTTGCGAATGTCTTTTGAAAACGTGGCCGAGAACAGCAGCGTCTGGCGCTTGGCGGGCAGATGCTTCATCACCCGTTTGATGTCGTGGATGAAGCCCATGTCGAGCATGCGATCGGCTTCATCGAGCACCAGCGTGGTCAGGTTCGACAGATCAATCCGGCCTTCGCCCAGATGGTCGAGGAGCCGGCCCGGCGTGGCCACGACGATATCCACGCCGCGCTTGAACGCCGCAATCTGGGGCTGATAGCCCACGCCGCCGAAGATCACGGTGTGCTTGAGCCGGGTATCGCCGGCGTAGGTGGCCACCGACTCGCCGACCTGGGCGGCCAGCTCGCGGGTGGGGGCCAGTACCAGCACTCGCGGCTTGGCTTCATGGGCCTTGCCCAGGCGCTCTAGAATCGGCAGCACGAACGCTGCGGTCTTGCCGGTGCCGGTCTGGGCCGCGCCCAATACGTCGTGGCCGTCGATGATCGAGGGAATAGCTTGTTTCTGAATCGGGGTAGGCTGGGTATAGCCCGCAGCCTGAATAGTCGCCAGCAGATGGGGCGACAGGCCTAAGCTGTCGAATGACATAGGTGTCCTGATCGGTGGGGGCCGAGCGGGTCACATGTCAAAACAGGCTCGAACGAGCGCGCGACATGGTGTCGGCCGGGGAGCGGCGGCTCGGAATGAGCGCCCAGCCGGAAATTATAGCAGTGCCGAGAAGGCTGTGCTTGTGGCACGCTGAGAGCCTTCTTTGCCGACATGCACACCATGGCCCAGCCACAGGCGTTCCAGCCACTTCGTATTGCCGTGCTCACGGTTTCGGATACCCGCGATGCCGCAACCGATACCTCAGGCGCGCGTCTCGTCGAGCGCCTGGAGGCCGCCGGCCATATGTTGCACGACAAGCGCATCTGCGCCGACGATATCTACGAGCTCCGCGCGATCGTGTCGCGCTGGATCGCTGACGAGGCGCCTGACGTAGTGATCACCACGGGCGGCACGGGGTTGACCGGGCGCGACGTGACGCCGCAAGCGCTGTCGATTCTCTTCGACCGCGAGATCGACGGCTTTGGCGAGATGTTCCGGATGTTGTCTTATAAAGATATCGGCACGTCGACCCTGCAGTCGCGGGCCATCGCGGGCGTGGCCAAGGCCACGTTCATTTTCTGTCTGCCGGGGTCGTCCGGCGCGGTCGCCGATGCTTGGGACAACTTGATCGCCGCCCAGCTCGACCGACGCACGAAACCCTGCAACCTCGTGGAACTGCTGCCTCGGTTGACCGAGCGCTGATTTATAGCAGTGGGCGATGCGACAGTTGCTAGGGAAGCTCTGCACAACCTG
>DCKU01000171.1 GCA_002320455.1 Salinisphaera sp. UBA1666 | reverse complement strand
CAGGTTGTGCAGAGCTTCCCTAGTGATGCGTGGCGTAGGCCGTCTCGGCGTCATCGACCAGCGCATCGAGCTCGGCCAGCAGGTGGGCGTTGTTCTGTTGCCAGGGGTGAAAGCTGTACTTGAAATAGCCGAGAAACTCCGGGACCAGCCGACGTAGATACCCCTGACGGCCTACTGTGAAGTCCAGCACCTTGAGATGCCCGCGCCAGCCTTCGGCCCGGCATTTCGGGTCGGCCCGGCTCATCTGCCAATAGAATGAAAACACCACCGGCCAGAAGATACCCGTGGCTACGATCATGGCCCCGGAACGTTCGAGCCAGTTGCGCGGCCCGCGACCGATACATTTCTCGTAGACATCGTAAGCCACTGCCTTGTGCTCGACTTCTTCCAGCGCGTGCCAGCGCCACATGCGCTCGTAGTCTTCCTGAGAGCCGGCCAGCTGTTCCGGGTGGCGTAGCAGCATGTCGCCCATCAAAGCGGTGTAGTGCTCTAGCGCGATGGTTGCGGCCAGTGGCGTGGATTTCGGCGTGTTCTTTTTGATTACGTCCAAAAGATCCCAAACGAACTTGTCTAGCTTGTGAGCCGGTAAACCGGCCTGGGCCATCAGTTCGTTATATTCGATGTGCTCGCGCGAGTGCATGGCTTCCTGACCGATGAAGGCCGTGGCGGCTTTTTTAAGATCCGGGTCGGGAATGTCGTCGCGATACGCGCGCACCGCATCGATGAACATACGCTCGCCGGCCGGAAACAGCAGCGACAGCGCGTTCATGAACTGGGTGACGTTGGGCCCGGCCACGTGCCAGTCGCTGATGCGATCGGCCGGGGGCAGAAAGTGCAGATCCCGCCGTTCGGGCATGACTTGAACGTCGTGATCGCGTGCGGATGTCTTGTCGGTCGTGGTGCTCATGGTCGATCTCCCGGTAGCAGCAGTCGGTCTCAGCGCATAAAAGAAGACAGGGCAGTGGTATAGACAGCGTTAGGACGCGGGCGAGTTGCAACGCTGCACCCAGCGCTTAATAGCGGTCGCCAGCTCGGCGGCCCGCGTCTCGATGAGCCAGTGCCCGGCATCGAAAGGGGTGGTCTCGATCGTGTCGGCCCAGCGCTCGGCCAGTCGCGCCAGCGATTGCCCGACAAACGGGTCACGCCGGGCGATGACGAGATGCACCGGTACGACAGCGCGCCGCTCGCGGGGCTTGAAAAAGCGCGGCAGCATATTGGCGCGGTACAGCCTGATGCCGGCCCGCCCGTCGGCTTTCCAGGTGGCAGCCACCGGGAGTGCCTGGCCTTCCAGGCGCGCGAGCATGCGCGGCCAGCGCGGTGCCATCAGCCGCTGCCAGCCGAAGTCGGCCAGGCCCGGAATCTGAAACAGGGCGACGTACCAAGAGCGCCGCGCCTGGCGCAGCGCGCCGCGCCGGTCGTGACGCCAGCGCTGTGCCAGGCCGTGGCCAATATGATCGAGACAGGGCCCGGAAATCGAGGTGTAGCTGGCCAGCCGCGAGGCCATGGCCTTGTCTGTGGCCGCTTCCCAGCTCTGGATCGAGCCCCAGTCGTGGCCGATGAGATGAACGCGCTCGCTCGGAGCGGCGGCCCAGTCGATGACCGCGGCCAGATCGGCCTCGAGATGCGACAGGCGATACGCCCCGGTCGAGGTCGGCCGCGACGAGCGGCCGGCGCCTCGCACGTCGTAGCGCACGCAATAGAAATCCCGAGCGAGCACCGCCACCAGACGGTCCCATACCTGAGCGGTGTCCGGATAGCCGTGGACAAAAACGAGGGTGGAACGTGCCGGGTCGCCGTCGCAATAACATGCGAGTTCGACGTCGCCGCTTGTAACGAAAGCATCAGGCTCGCGAGCGGCGTGGAGTAGCGGCGAAGAACGGGCAGGCATGACGTGAATCGGTGTAACCGTTACACCGAACGGTGTCACATAAAGCAGGCGCCCGCAAGGAGACGGCCTATCGCTTGCCCGGGCGGGCTCATGGGATGGATGCCGCCCGCCAAGCGGCGTGGCTCAAACCCCTAGGCGCGGGCCGGATCGTCGTGCAGATGCTCAATGATCAACGCCAGCCGATCGCCAAGATGCTGATCAGCGGCTTTCGACATGGCGCGTGCCACTTCCGGCAGCACCGCCATTTCGACCAGCGGACGCAGCCGCCAGACCAGATCGGCCAGCTCCGGTAGTTCGTCACTGGGCGGGAGCTGGCCTTCGCCGTACTGATCAAAAACATGGCGGGCCACAAGCCGCACCATGGCATCCGAGGCCTGTTCGACGTTAGATCGCAGATGCGACACCACGTCGAGCATGTCTTCCAAGGGAATGCCGGCAGCCACGAGCTCGGCGCCGGCGTGCAGCATTCGCGGACTCGGCACACGAAAGCGCATGCCTTCCGGTCGCAGGACGTCGAGCTCGATGGCTTTTGAAAGCGCCTGACGCGAAAAGTTGCCCCGAAACATCTTCAAAAGCTGGGGCATGGTGACGTAATCGGGCAGCTCGTCCGTCCACGGACTGGCAACCGCCGTCTCCAGGCCCAGCAGGGAGCCGATATCGTTGCCGCGCTCCCAAGACTCGATCAGCTCGCCGATATTGGACAGCGTATAACCACGCTCCAGAAGACGATTGATGATACGAAGCCGCGACAGATGCGCATCGTTATAGATGCCTTTTCGCCCGCGACGCTCGGGCGGTGGCAACAAGCCGCGATCCTGATAGGCGCGAATATTGCGCACCGTCGAGCCGGTCTTGCGTGCCAGCTCATCGATCGAAAATTCAACGTGCGACAGCGTCGCGCTCGGGCCGTGATCGGAGGCAGCTTTCGTCATTGCTTAATGATAACGGCGCACTCGCGGCGCGTCACGCGACGCTGCGGCTTCACGCGGGCGTCGTGGCGGCGAGGCGGGCGCGGTATCGAGCCAGCTCGTCGATCGTTAGTACCGGCATGTCATAGCGCTCGGCATAGGCTTGAATCGCCTCGTTGCCGGCCATCGTGCCGTCCGGGTTCATCAGCTCGCACAGGACCGCGGCCGGGCGCAGGCCGGCCAGCCGCGCGATGTCGATCGAGCCTTCAGTATGGCCGCGGCGGTCGAGCACGCCGTTCGCGCTGGCGCGCAGTGGAAAGATATGGCCGGGGCTGACGATTTCGGCACGGCCCTCCAGGGCACTCAATGCCGACTGGATGGTCACCAGACGATCGGCCGCCGATACGCCCGTGGTCACGCCGGTTGCAGCCTCAATGCTCACGGTAAACCCAGTGTGGTTTTTGCTCTGGTTGTTATCGACCATCTGAGGCAAGCCCAAAGCGTCCACGTCGTTCGGCAGGAAACAGACACAGACGATGCCGGAGCCGTCGCGGATCATCTTGACCATGGTATCCAGCGACAGATTTTCGGCCGCGGCCACGATATCGGCTTCATTCTCGCGATCTGAATCGTCGAGCAACAAGACCGGCTCGCCGGCGCGATAGGCCGCTATGGCTGTTGCGATACGGGGGAAATCAGAAAAATCGTGATGCAGGTCATCCGACATGAAACGTCCTCGTGCTGAACAGACAACGTTTCAGGGCATAGCGATTAGGACAGGGCACGCGTTGCCACGCATACGAACTGGCGCCGTCTCGCGTCTTCTTTCATCCGGACTGTGACCGTCGGCTCTGGCCTTTCACCAGATCTGCTGACCTTTTGCAAAGCTGCAAAAGCGCTCGTGGGCTCGGCCTTTGTGGCCATACCACCGGTGGGGAATTACGCCCCGCCCTGAAGACCCGACAATTGTAGCCGAATTGATCCGGTCCGCGCACGATTCCGAGCATGAAAAAGCCCCGGCGTGTACCGGGGCCTTAGAATAATCGAAAGACTAGCTTGTCGATTAGCTAGCAGAGTTGGTAGTTCCTCCGTCGCTACCGGTTCCAGCATCGCTACCGGATCCAGCGTCGCCGCTACCGGCTTCGCCACTGCCTTCGTCACTGGCGTTGCCGCCATTGTCGTTCGGAGCGTTGTTAGCGCTGGCTTCGAGTGCCTCGTTGGCGGCGATGTTAGTGCCTTCCGGGAAGAACGACGTGGCGGGCACATTGTTCATCATCGGGCTCACGGCATTCGGAGTGAGATACACGATGTTGTGAATCTGACCCGGTGTACGACTGTAGGTGATGCCGCGATCGTCTGCCGGCACAATGTTGGTCGAATCGTACGATGTGCCGTAAATCGAGACGCTGTTGTTGCCTGTGCCAACGATGCCTTGATCCAGGTCGGTGTCTCCGTCGAGGCTGTCACGCGCGTCGGAGATAGCGTTGATTACAGCGCCCAGCGGCACAGTACGCTGACCTTCGGAGGTGGTGAACGTCACCATTTCGCCGTCGTCGGCGCGAGCGGTCAGAATGGTCCGAATCAGACCGGCGTGATAACCCTCAACCGAGAGTATGCCGGCCGCAGCCGTTAAAAAGTCACGGTTACGTAGGAACTGAGCGCCGCCTTTGTAAGCGCTGACACCGACGTCCTCGAAGATGAAGGCGCCGATTAGAAAGCTCAGCGGGCTTGCGTATGGGTTGAATTCAGCGGTCGCCTGCGGACCAATCACGTTAGCCCCTCGAAGAGCTGCGGTGGCCGCGAAATCAAACGACGACTCAAGGTTGATCGACGGCCGAGCAATCAAGCCACCGGCGCTTTCCAGGCCGGCGCGCAGAAACTGCACATGATCCAGTTCGTCGGAGGCAATTTCGGCCGCATAGCGCCGAATCAACGAGTCGTCGGTCGAGAAGTCAACGCCACCCGTCTGAGGGAAAGTAACGGTGCCGGCCGACATACCACCGCTCATGCCGCTGGTATCGTCTTGCTGCAGGCCCATACCCGTCACGGCGCCCAAGTAATATTCGGCTTCGAGATACTCCAAGTTCAGCGCGAACTGAAGCACTGCCGCATCGCTCGGGGCGCCGCTGAAGTCCACGGTGTCGCCGTTAGCGCCGCCGTTGTCCTGCTGAGCCAGCGCGACATTATTATCATCGCTACAGGCGCCCAGCAGAGCACTGCCGACCAGGCCGGCCGTATACATGCCGCTGTGCGCCAGGAACTTACGGCGGCTCTTGCTAAGCGGACCGCCGGTCGATGCATCAATGATCGGCGATTGCGTGTCTTTATCCTTAATCTGATCTGTCATGCGTTTTCCCCTGAGCAGATAGAACCGACATCGGGCCGGCTATAAGTCACTACGTGCTACAGCCTGTATATGCCAGGCAGGTAACAAGTTGATTGCACGCTGTTGTTTGGCGCCCGGTTGACGCTAGCACACAAGATCGCGCGCAAATCAATATGCTCATGGGTCAATAGTCTTAGGCCACCAAAATATACCGTCGCCAATTAGCGACTTGTCGTGAGGGCGTGGCAGCCAAGCACATGACTTTAAAGTGAATTGCTTCTAGGCCAAAGAAAGTTTCTGCCTATGCAGATTGCCTATCAATTAAAATTATAAATAGAGTCTGGCTCGGGTTTGTCGGTTTAAACAGCCAGCGAGAGCCGGTATTTGCTGTGTTGCTCGTGGCACCGCTTTGCCAGACAATGACCGCGATAAAAAAACTCGTATTGGAGTGGAGATGCCCGAACGTCGCGATCTGGCGAATGCGATTCGTATCCTGTCGATGGATGCCGTCCAGCAGGCTAATTCCGGACACCCGGGAATGCCGATGGGCATGGCCGACATTGCCGAGGTGTTGTTTAACGACCACATGAAGTACAACCCGGCTAATCCGGAGTGGGTCGATAGGGACCGATTCCTGTTGTCCAACGGCCATGGCTCGATGCTGCAATACGCAGCACTGCACCTCACCGGCTATGACGTGTCGCTGGAGGACATCAAGGCGTTCCGCCAGCTACATTCCAAGACGCCAGGGCATCCGGAAAACTTCATGACCCCGGGCGTCGAAACAACGACCGGCCCGCTCGGACAGGGTTTGGGCAATGCGGTTGGCATGGCGTTGGCCGAAGCCAGCCTGGCGGCGCATTTCAACGTCAGCGACGAGACGTTGGTCGATCACCACACGTATTGCTTTGCCGGCGATGGCTGTCTGATGGAAGGCATCAGCCACGAAGCCTGCTCGCTGGCGGGCACGCTAGGGCTCGGCAAGCTGGTGGTATTCTACGACGATAACGGTATCTCGATCGACGGTGAAACCAAGGGCTGGTACACAGAAGACGTTCCGGGCCGCTTCGAGGCCTACGGGTGGCAGGTGATCGCTGACGTGGATGGCCACGACGCCAAGTCGATCGACGCCGCCATCCGCGAAGCCAAGGCCGATACCTCACGGCCCACGATTATCTGCTGCAAGACGGTCATTGGCTGGGGCGCGCCCAACATGAAGGGCACCGCCAAGGTGCACGGCGCCGCTCTGGGCGACGACGAGATCGCCGCCGCACGTCAAGAGCTGGGCTGGTCCGACGAGACTCGTTTTGCAGTGCCCGACGATATCTATGATGCCTGGGATCATCGCCAGGCGGGCAAGCAGGCTGAGGCGGCTTGGCAGGAGCGTTACGATCGCGTCGCGCGTAGTCACCCCGATTTGCTGGCCGAATTTGATCGGCGCATGGATAACCGGTTCCCGGCCAACTGGTCTGCCGAGGCCAAGGTGTTTATTGACAAGACGCAAGCCGACGGCAAGCGAACGGCCACACGCAAGTCGTCCAAAGCGGCGCTCGGGGCCTTTTCGCAGCTGTTGCCCGAGCTGTTCGGCGGCTCGGCCGACCTGAGCGGCTCCAACGGCACCGATTTCGACGGGTATCGACCGGTGTCGGCGACCGACAAGAGCGGCAACTACTGCTGCTACGGGGTGCGCGAATTCGGCATGTCGGCCATGACCAACGGCATGAGCCTTCACGGCGGACTTGTTCCTTTCGGTGCCACGTTCCTGACGTTCTCTGACTATGCGCGCAACGCCGTGCGCATGGCCGCACTCATGCAGTCGCGCAACGTCTTTGTCTATACCCATGATTCGATTGGTCTTGGCGAGGACGGACCCACCCACCAAGCGGTCGAGCATGTGGCGGCGCTGCGCCTGATTCCGAATCTGCATGTCTGGCGTCCCGGCGACGACGTAGAAACGGCTGTCGCTTGGAAGTCGGCGATCGAACGGGTCAACGGCCCGTGCGCCATCGCGCTGTCGCGTCAAGATACCGACCACCACGAGCGTGACGATGACACTGTGGACGCGATTGCCAAGGGGGGGTATGTGCTGGTCGATACCCAAGGCACGCCGGATGCCATCGTGATCGGTACCGGCACCGAGCTGGAGCTGGCCGTCAACGCTGCAAAACGTCTGACACAGGGCGGTATTGCCACGCGCGTGGTGTCGATGCCTTGTATCGAAGTGTTTGCCAGCCAGGATCAGGCCTATCGTGATAGCGTGCTGCCGGGCGACGTCACGGCACGTGTGGCCGTCGAGGCCGGTGTTTCGGACAGCTGGTATCGATACGTAGGCGCGACCGGTGACGTGGTCGGCGTCAACGATTTCGGTCTATCGGCGCCGGCCGAAGAAGTGTATGCCGAGTTCGGCGTCACCGAAGACGGTGTGGTCGAGGCCGTCAAACGCCAGGCCTAAACCGATCGCACATCGCTCGATCCCGCGCCGCGGTCATCGGCACAAACGTTTTATTGAAGACTTTCAGGAGCCAACATGGCAGTAAAAATCGGCATCAACGGCTACGGCCGCATCGGTCGCAACGTGCTTCGCGCCTTGTTCGAGGCCAAGCGCACCGGCGAGATCGAGATCGTTGCGATCAACGACCTGGGCGACGCACAGATGAATGCGCATCTGACCCAGTACGACACCGCCCACGGCAAGTTCCCGGGCGAGGTCAGTGCCGAAGGCGATCATCTGGTCGTTGACGGCCACAAGATCCGTGTGCTCTCCGAGCGCGACCCGGCCAATCTGCCCTGGGGCGAGCTGGACGTAGACGTGGTCATGGAGTGCACCGGCCTGTTCGCCAGTCAGGACAAGGCCAGCGCCCACCTCAAAGGCGGCGCCAAGAAGGTGCTCATCTCGGCTCCCGCCGGCAGCGACGTGAAAACGGTCGTCTACGGCGTTAACCATGAAACGCTGACGCCCGAAGACAAGATCGTCTCTAACGCCTCCTGCACGACCAACTGCCTGGCGCCGCTGGTCAAGCCGCTGCACGAAGCCTTCGGCATTGAGTACGGGCTGATGAACACCATCCATTCGTACACCAACGACCAGGTGCTCTCGGACGTTTATCACAAGGACATTCGTCGAGCGCGCAGCGCCACGCAGAGCATGATTCCGACCAAGACGGGTGCTGCCGCAGCCGTCAGCCTCGTGCTGCCCGAGCTGGAAGGCAAGCTCGACGGCTTCGCGGTGCGCGTGCCCACCATCAACGTATCGTTCGTCGACCTGTCGGCCACGGTCTCGCAGGACGTCACCGTCGAGCAGGTCAACGAAGTGCTCAAGAAAGCCGCCGGCGGTGAGCTCAAGGGCGTTCTGGCCTACACCGAGGAAGAGCTGGTTTCGGTGGATTACAACCACAACCCGGCGTCCTCGACCGTGGACTCCAAGCTGACCAAGGTGGCCGGTGGCCGCTTGATCAAGGTCTGCTCCTGGTACGACAACGAGTGGGGCTTTTCCAACCGGATGCTCGACACGGCGATTGCCATGGCGAACGCGGGCTAACCCGTACCCGACCTTTATGAAGACCAAAGACCGGACATGTTCCGGTCTTTGTGTTTGTATGGCGGCGATATGGCAGCCGTGCTACGTCGGTCGCGCACCACGCCGCCCGGCGGCGAATGACAAGGACTAAGCAATTTTGATGAACATGTTTTCGATGGATGACGTCGAGCTCGCGGGCAAGCGCGTGCTGATTCGCGAAGACCTGAACGTGCCGATCAAGGATGGAGAAGTGACCTCGGCCGCGCGCCTGCGCGCGGCTCTGCCTACAATCAAGAAAGCGATCGAAGCCGGCGCTCGTGTCATGGTCATGGCTCACCTGGGGCGGCCGACCGAGGGCGAGCCGACCGAAGCCGACAGCCTTGGGCCCGTTGCCCGCTGGCTGTCCGGCGAGCTGGGCTTTGAAGTGCCCTTGATCAAGGACTGGCTGGACGGCGTCGAAGTCGCCGAAGGCGAGCTGGTCGTGTGTGAAAACGTGCGTTTCAACGTGGGCGAAAAAGCCAACGACGAAGCGTTGGCCCGCAAGATGGGCGCGCTTTGTGATGTGTTCGTCATGGATGCATTCGGCACCGCCCACCGCGCCCAGGCCTCGACCGAAGGGGTCGCGCGTTTCGCGCCCAAAGCCTGTGCCGGGCCGCTGTTGATGGCCGAGGTCAAAGCGCTGACCGCGGCTATGGATAATCCCAAGCGCCCGCTGGTGGTTATCGTGGGTGGTTCCAAGGTGTCGTCGAAGCTGGCGCTTTTGAAGTCGCTGTCGAGCCTGGCGGATCAGCTCATCGTGGGCGGCGGCATTGCCAACACGTTCTTGGCCGCGGCCGGGCACGACGTCGGCGGCTCGCTCTATGAAACCGACTTGGTCGATGAGGCCAAGGCTATCCACGCCGATATTCGGGCCAACGGCGGCGATATCCCGCTGCCCGAGGACGTGATCGTGGCCAATGAACTCTCCGAGAACGCCACCGCCGAGCAGCGCGCGGTTGACGGCGTGGGCGCCGACGAGATGATTCTGGATATCGGCCCGAAGGCCCGCGAGAGCGTCGCGGGTATTCTCAAGTCGGCCGGTACGATCGTCTGGAACGGCCCGGTGGGCGTGTTCGAGATCGATGCGTTTGGCGGCGGCACTGAAGCCCTGTCGCAGGCGATCGCCGAGAGTGAGGCGTTCTCGATCGCCGGCGGCGGCGATACCCTGGCGGCCATCGAGAAATATGGCGTCGGTAACGACGTCAGCTATATATCGACCGGTGGCGGGGCGTTTCTAGAGTTCCTGGAAGGCAAAACGCTGCCTGCCATCGCAGCACTTGCCAACCGGGCTCAATAAGAGGACAGGCCATGAGCGTGCAATTCGCGGGAACCGAGCGCTACGTTGCCACCGACGATCTGAAGCTGGCCGTCAACGCAGCAGCCACGCTGTCGCGGCCGCTGCTGATCAAGGGCGAGCCGGGCACGGGCAAGACCATGCTGGCCGAAGAAGTGGCCGCGGGCCTGGGCAAGACGTTGCACGCCTGGCATATCAAGTCCACCACGAAGGCCGCGCAAGGGCTCTACGAGTACGACGCCGTCTCGCGCCTTCGTGATTCCCAGCTGGGCGACGCCCGGGTACACGATATTGGCAACTACATCGTGCCGGGCCCGCTCTGGGAATGCTTCGTCGCCGATGAGCAGCCGGTGCTGCTGATCGACGAGATCGACAAGGCAGACGTCGAATTTCCCAACGACCTGCTGCGCGAGCTCGATCGCATGGCGTTTGACGTGTACGAGACACGCCAGACCATCGAGGCCCGGCATCGCCCGATTATCATCATCACCTCCAACAACGAGAAAGAGCTGCCGGATGCATTTCTGCGCCGTTGTTTCTTTCACTACATCAGTTTTCCCGATAAGGCCACGATGGCCGATATCGTGGCTGTTCACTTCCCGGATCTGAAAAAACGCCTGCTCTCGGATGCGCTGGATCTATTCTTCGATATCCGCGCGGTGCCGGGTATCAAGAAAAAGCCCTCTACTTCAGAGCTCATCGACTGGCTCAAACTCCTGCTGGCCGAGGATATCCCGGCCGAGGCGCTCCACGGCAGCGACGAGGACCTGCCGCCGCTGCACGGGGCGCTGCTCAAGAACGAGCAGGATATCCATCTGTTCGAGCGCCTGGCGTTCATGAGCCGGCGCAGCCGACGCTGATTCGTCATGTTGATCGACTTCTTCTATGCGCTGCGCGACGGCGGATTGAAAACCTCGATCACCGAGTATCTGGCGCTTCTGGAGGGCCTAGAGGCACACGTTGCCGGGCTGTCGATCGAGTCGTTTTATGTGCTGGCTCGTACCTGTCTGGTCAAGGACGAGACCCATTTCGACCGTTTCGATCGCGTGTTCGCGGCCTATTTCAAGGGCGTCGAACAGGTCGGCGGCGAGACGATCAATATCCCGGATTCGTGGCTTGAAAAGCTCGCAGAGCTGGATCTCACCGACGACCAGAAAGCCCAGATCGAGGCGCTCGGCGGCTGGGACAAGCTCATGGAAACGCTGGAAAAACGCCTGGCCGAGCAGGACGAACGCCACGAGGGCGGCAACAAATGGATCGGCACCGCCGGGCGCTCTCCGTTCGGCGCCTATGGTTACAACCCCGAAGGCATACGGATCGGCCAGGACGGTAGTCGTCATCGGCGGGCCGTGAAGGTCTGGGAACAGCGCGAGTACGCCGATCTGGCCGATGACGTCGCACTCGGCACGCGTAACATACAGATTGCCCTGCGGCGGCTGCGGCGTTTCGCGCGCGAAGGTGCAGCCGAAGAGCTGGATCTGGACGACACCATTGCCTCGACCGCGCGCCGTGGCGGTCAGCTCGATCTGGTCTATCGCGCCAGCCGGCGCAACGCGATGAAGTTATTGATCCTGTTCGACGTCGGCGGTTCGATGGACGATCACGTCGCTATCTGTGAGCAGCTGTTCACCGCCGCGCGCTCCGAGTTCCAGCATTTGCGGTATTACTATTTCCACAACTTCATCTACGAAGCGGTGTGGGATGACAATAAACGCCGGCGACAGGAGACTGTGGCCACCCGCGAGCTGTGTCGCACGTACGGCGAAGACTATCGCGTGTTGTTTGTAGGCGACGCGACGATGAGCCCATACGAGATCGCCTACCCGGGGGGCTCGGTCGAACACTGGAACGATGAAGCGGGGGCAACGTGGCTGGGTCGAGTGCGTCAGGCGTTCCCACGCTCGGTCTGGCTTAACCCGGTTCCGGCCGAGCGCTGGGATTTCACGCCCTCGATCGAGATGACGCGTCGCCTCATGGACGATCGCATGTACGAGCTCACCCCGGCCGGCCTCTCGGCGGCTATCAGCGCGCTCGCGCAGCCGGCGGCGCCGAGTGAGCTACCGTCATGACACGGGCCCCCGTGCAGACGATGGTCGAGCACAGCGCGCAGGTGGGTACGCCATGATGACGGTGGTTCGTTGGTTCATTTCGCTGGCCGGCACAGCCGCGCTGGTAGCGCTGGCTCTCAATACGTGGGTGATCGCCAGCACTCGCGGCGCGATATACGACACCGTGGAGCGTATTCCTGCCACTGATGTGGCCGTGGTTCTGGGCACCAGCCCCTATACCCATACCGGTCGGCCCAATTTGTTGTTCGAAAACCGGATTAACGCCGCGGCCCAGCTATATCACGCCGGCAAGGCACGCTTCTTGTTGGTCTCGGGGGCCAATCCGTCGAAGGCCTATAACGAACCGCAGAAAATGTATCAGGCGCTGCGACGGCTGGGCGTGCCGGATAGTGCGATCACGCTGGACTTCGCGGGGTTTCGAACGCTGGATTCGATCGTTCGCGCGCGCGCGGTTTTCGGTGTGTCCCGAACAACGCTGATTACGCAGCGATATCACGAGTACCGGGCACTGTTTATTGCGCGTCATACCGGCCTCGCCGCGCGGGGCTATACCTGGCCCGACGAAGATCGCCGTCAGCCGCTTCGTACCGAGGCGCGTGAGTACTTCGCACGCGTCAAGGCGGTTCTCGATCTGTTCGTGCTGGGTACGCCGCCGCGGTTTCTGGGCCCGCCGAGGCCCATCGATACGCGCGCCCCGGCGGTGCTGGAATACTTCAGTGCCGGCTGGCTCGGTGAGCGCGGGACGGGTGTTCCGCCGACGCGAAGCGTGCCGCTGCGCTAGGGCGCGCCGCCCGCCGGCTGAGGAAAGAGCCCACCCAACAGCGCGTCGATCTTTGCGGGCGCGTTGTTTTCGACGGCGTACGTGGCAGGGTGACGCAGGCTGCACTCATAGAGGCCGGCCAGAAACGCCACGATCATGTCGCTGGCATCGGCCGGCGACAGGCCCGGCGCTAGCGCGAAGTCTTCCGTGATTTCCTCGCACAGCGCGAGCAGGGCGGTACGCGTATCGTCGAACATGGCTTCCAGAACGCGGTTGCTGGCCACTTCACGATCGTTGATCTCGCAGCGGTGCAGCACGATATGACAGACGCGTCGGTGCTGTGCGTCGCCGGCCAGACGTTGAACGGCATGCAGCATCATTTCCCGTAGCAGCTCCCGGGGCGCAGCACTGGGAATGTTCTCGCCAATACATCGTCGTAGATCGCGCATGGGCATTTTCGTACGCGCGATCATGGCCTGTAACAAACTCGCTTTATCTTCGAAGTGCCAATAGATGGCGCCGCGCGTGACCTCGGCACGACGCGCAATTTGTTCTAGAGAGGCCTTGCCCACGCCACGTTCGAGCATCTCGATTTCGGCGGCGTCGAGTATGCGAGCGCGAGTTTGTTCGGACTCACCTTTTGTTTTGCGTGCCATACTTTAAGAAAAAACCCGATTCTCGACGCGGTACAGACGCCGCTATATTACATACATACACGAATGTATGTATCATACGAGCAAGAACAGCCGATCTCAGGGATACCGGTATGCGCTTTCGCACCCACGTCGCGCCGCGACGTATGACAGCGTTTCGTACGCTTTTTGTTTTGAGCCTGGCGGCAACGCTGGCCGCTTGTGGCGGGTCCGGCGAATCCGGTGGTGGCGGCGAGAGCAAGGGCGGGCAATCGCAGAAGCAACCGCCGACCAAGGTCTCCGCGGTCACCGTGCAGCCGAGCTCTGTAGACGTGTACGCCGAGTATCCCGGGCGCGTTCAGGGCAAGCAGACAGCGCGCATCATCGGCCGGGTCAACGGCGTGCTATTGGCCAAGAATTATCAGGAAGGCTCGATCGTCCATCAGGGCGATCTGTTGTTCACGATCGATCCGAAGCCGTATCGGGCCACCGTCAATCAGCGCAAGGCCACGCTGGCCAGCGCCGAGGCCAGTCTGGCCAACTCGCGCCGGATCTATAACCGTACCAAGCGGCTTTATGATTCGAACGCGGTCAGTGAGGCCGAGCGCGATCAGGCTCTGGCCGACTTCAATACCGACCAAGCGGCTGTCCAGCAGGCCAAGGCCAATCTCGAGTCGGCACAGATCGATCTGGGATATACGCGCGTTGAAGCCCCCATCACCGGCGTGACCAGCCTGCGCGACATCGACCTGGGCTCGCTGGTAACGGCCAACCAGACCCAGCTGACGACCATCACGCAGTTGGACCCGGTCTATGTGCTCTTCGCGCTGCCCGAAGACGATGCGTTCGCGCGTCGCAAGGCGCTGGCCGAGATGGGCAAGAGCAGCAGCGACGCGTCAACGCGTGAGGCCACCATCATCACCAACAACGGCGATGTGTTCCCCTACAAGGGTGAGGTCGACTTTACGCAGAGCACGATTGATCCCGAGACCGGCACCGTGCAGCTGCGCGCCGTGGTTAAGAATCCGGATAACGAGCTCATGCCTGGGCGTTATGTCCGGACCCGCGTACGGATCCAGACGTTGGACAACGCACTCGTCATTCCCAACGAAGCCGTGTCGGACAGTGGCCAGCGCGTCAACGTGTACGTGGTCGACGATCAGGGCAAGGCAGCCACCCAGGCCGTCACGCTCGGTCCCGATACCGACTCGGGGCGTGTGATCACCAAGGGGCTGGAACCTGGCGATCAGGTCATTACCTCGGGGCTTGGCACGTTGCAGCCCGGCATGCCGGTACAGGTCAAGGCCAAGGACACCTCGGCCAACAAGGATTCGGCAGCCGGCGACAATCAGAACCAGTCGTCGGGTGACAACGCCGACGCCAAGAACCAGCAGTAGAGGACGCGCGCGTGCTGTCGAAGTTCTTTATCGATCGACCGGTATTCGCGACGGTTCTAGCGATCATCATCACCCTGTCCGGGGTGCTGGCGATGCGCTCGTTGCCGATTGCGCAATACCCGGACGTCGTGCCGCCCGAAGTGGTGGTGCGTGCCAACTATCCGGGCGCTAGCGCCGAGGATATCGCCAAGACCGTCGCCGCGCCGTTGGAAACAGAAATCAACGGCGTCGAAAACATGATCTACATGACGTCGACCGCATCCGACTCCGGTCAGATGCAGTTGAACGTCACGTTCAAGATCGGTACCGACCCGGACCTGGCCACCATTGACGTCAACAACCGCGTGCAGTCGGCACTGGCGCTGTTGCCTAACGTGGTACAGCGGACGGGGGTGACCGTGCGCAAACAGTCCACCAGCATTCTGGAGGGGGTCACTGTCTTTTCGCCGAACCAGAAGTTCGATACCACGTTCATCAGTAACTACATGCTGGTGTACCTCATCGATCCCATCAAACGCCTCCAGGGCGTGGGCGATGCGCGGCTGTTCTCCAGCGAAGACTATTCGATGCGTATCTGGCTGGATCCGGCCAAGATGGCGCGTTTCGACGTCACGACCAGCGATGTTCAGGCCGCGATCAACGAACAGAACTCTCAGTTCGCGGCCGGCAAGTTCGGGCAGCGACCGTATGGCGGCGCGGATATCGCCTTCACGTTTACCGCCAGTACCGAAGGACGCTTTTCAAACAAAGACCAATTCGAGCAGATCATCCTTAAATCCATGGATGATGGCCGGGTCTTACGTTTAAGGGACGTCGCCCGCGTAGAACTGGGTGCACAGGCCTATTCCACCCTGCAAAGCTTTAACGGCCAACCCGCCGTACCCGCTGCCATCTATCTGCAGCCGGGGGCTAACGCGCTGGCCACGGCCGAGCGTGTCCGCGGGTTGATGGAAGAGCTGTCGCAGAACATGCCCGAGGGGCTCGAGTACCAGATTCCCTACAACACGACGAAGTTCGTCGATGCCTCGATCCACGAGGTCATCTTGACGTTCTTCATCTCGCTGGCGCTGGTGCTGGCGGTCATCTTCATCTTCCTCCAGAACTTCTGGGCGACGTTGATTCCGATGCTCGCGGTGCCCGTGGCGGTGGTGGGCACGTTCGTCGGTATTTTCCTGCTGGGATTCTCGGTCAACCTCTTGACCCTGTTCGGTCTGATTCTCGCGATCGGTCTCGTCGTCGACGACGCGATCATCGTGATCGAGAACATCGAACGCATAATGACCGAAGAAAAGGCCTCGCCACGCCAAGCCTCGATCAAGGCCATGGAAGAGGTGACCGGGCCGATCATCGCGGTCACGTTCGCGTTGAACGCGGTGTTTGTGCCGGTTGGCTTTTTGGGCGGCCTGTCCGGGCAGATGTATAGCCAGTTCGCGATCACCATCGCGGTGTCTGTTCTCATCTCCGCGCTCGTGGCGCTGACACTGACCCCGGCACTCTGTGCGCTGTTCTTGAAGCCCAGTAAAGAGAGCAAAAACTGGTTCTTCCGCAAGTTTAACAACGGCTTCGACCGTCTCTCGCGAGCCTATCTCTGGGGCGTGAACTTCTTGCTCAAGCGCGCCATTCTGGGCGTGCTGATGTTTATCGGCGTGATCGTGGGTACGTGGGCGGTATCGACACAGGTGCCCTCCGGCCTGATTCCGCAGGAAGACCAGGGCTATATCTTTGCCTATTATCAGCTGCCGCCGGGTGCTTCGCTCCAGCGAACCGAGGAGGTAAGCCAGGATTTCTATCACTTGGCCAGTGACAACATGAAAGGCCTGGCCGGCGTGATCAGCGTGCCCGGCTATGACTTTCTGGCCAGCGCGCCGCGCACCTGGGCCGGCGTGATGTTCCTCACACTCGAGGACTGGGGCAAGCGCGCGCCGTCGTCGTTCGAGCTGGTAAATCAGGCGTTCGGCCTGGGGGCACAGGTGCCTGACGGCCGCATCATCGCCTTCAACCCGCCGCCGATCATCGGTCTGTCCACGACCGGTGGCTTTGAAGGCTATGTCCAAAGCAAGGAAGGCTCGGACTACAACACGTTGTTCAAGCGAACGCAGGAGCTGGTCGCTGCCGCCAACAAGCGGCCTGAGCTGCAGCGCGTACGAACCACGCTGACCACGGACGTGCCGCGTTATAAGGTCAAGGCCGATCGCGAGAAGGCCAAGAACCTCGGCGTGCCGATCAACGATCTGTTCAATACACTGCAGGCGACGTTTGGCCAGCTCTACGTGAACCAGTTCACGTTCCTGGGCCGTAACTGGCAGGTCAACCTGCAGTCGGATGCGCCGTATCGCATGCATCCGGACGATCTTCGACAGGTCTATGTCCGGTCCGATAAGTCGGGCGATATGATCCCGGTCTCATCGTTGGTCTCCACCCAGCGAGAAACTTCGGCCGACGTGGTGCAGCGCTTCAACGTGTTCCCCGCGGCGATGGTGCAGGGGGCTCCGGCGCCCGGCTTCAGTTCGGGGCAGGCCAACGCGGCGATTCAGGACGTAGCCGATAATGTGCTAGGCAGCGGTTATAGCTGGTCGTTCACGGGTACGGCTTACCAGGCCCAGAACGTAGGCAATGCTGCGACCATTGCGCTGGCCTTTGGCGTGATCATGGTGTTCTTGATCCTAGCGGCCCAGTACGAGAAATGGACCTTGCCGCTGGCCGTGCTCACCGCGGTGCCGTTCGCGGCCCTGGGCGCATACATTGCGGTCTGGCTGCGCGGCGTGGATAACAATATCTACTTCACCGTGGGGCTTCTGGTGCTCATCGGGCTCGCGGCCAAGAACGCGATTCTCATCGTGGAATTTGCGGTGCTGGAGCGCGAAGCCGGCAAGTCACCGGCCGAGGCAGCCTATTCCGCGGCCAAGCTGCGCTTCCGGCCGATCATCATGACGTCACTGACGTTCGTGCTGGCCTCGGTGCCGCTGGCGGTTGCCAGCGGGGCCGCGGCCAACAGCCGTATCGCTATCGGTACGGCCGTCATCGGCGGCATGATGTTTGCCACCTTCTTCGCCATTCTGTTCGTGCCGATGTTCTACGACTTGATCGAGACCGGCTCCAACAAGCTGGCGCGCATGCGAGGCAAGAATCCGGAAGCCGATTCGATGGACGATGAAGATGACTCGCGTCTGGAAACGTCGAACCACGAGTCGCAAGGCTCGGATCAGAACAACAGGAACAACAACGATGCGTAGTGCACTGATCCTGGGTGCGATGGTATTGCTTGCCGGCTGTGCCGTCGGGCCGGACTATGAACGCCCCGATATTGATCTGCCGGAATCCCGGTTCGACTCGACCCTGCTGTCCAATCAGCAGCAACAAGAGTTGGCCTACTGGTGGACGCGCTATCAGGACCCGACGCTGAACCGGTTGATCGACCAGGCGCTGGACTCGAACCTGGATTTGGCGTTGCAGTTCGAGCGTATTCGACAGGCGCGTGCCGAATTGGGTTATCAAAACGCCCAGCTCTACCCCTCGGTTGAAGGCCAGGCCCAGGCCCAGCGCCAACGCAGCGGTTCGGCCGCGTTTGCCGGCGGCGGCGGTGGTCTTGGCGGCGGCCAGAGCGGCGGTTCTGCCGGTGGCGGTGCCGGCGGAGGCGGCGGCTCGCCGAGTAACGACACACAGGTCCAGCGCTTCAACTTCTACTCCATCACCGGCACGCTCAACTACGAGTTTGACCTGTGGGGGGCGTTGCGGCGCTCCGCCGAGCAGGCCCGCGCCCAGCTGCTGAGTTCGGCTTACACCCAGGATTCGATGCGGCTCATGGTGGTCTCCGACGTCGTGACCAACTATATGTCGCTGCGTTCCTACCAGCGCCAGATTGCGGTCACCAAGGAGACGATTCGCACGCGTCGGCAAGGGTATAACCTGGATCAGAAACGCTACGAATACGGCGCTATCGACAAGCTGACGCTGTTGCAGACGCGCTCCTTGCTGCAATCGGCCAAGGCCCAGCTGCCACCGCTGGAGCAGCAGGCCGATCGACTGCAGACGTCGCTTGCAATCCTGACGGGCAAAACGCCCCGTCAGATCATGAACAGCACCACCGTGCCTGACGGCGATTTCGAAGATCTGACGCTGCCGGAGGATTTGCCAGTGGTCTTGCCGTCGTCGCTGATCGAACGACGGCCGGATATTCGCGCGGCCGAGGCGTCGCTGATCGCGGCCAACGCCAACGTGGGTGTGGCCAAGGCCCGGTTCTTCCCGACGCTCAACCTGAGCGCCGGGCTCGGCACGCAGGCGCTCGACGTATCGAATCTGTTCGAGCCCTACTCGGAGCTGCAGCGCATCAGCGGTTCGGTGACGGCCCCGATTCTGGATTTCGGTCGTATCAACGCCCAGTATCGAAGCTCGAAGGCGCAGAAGGCCCAAGCCGAGATCCAGTATCGCCAGGCCGTGCGGCAGGCGTTCCAGGAAGTCGAGAACGCGCTGCAGGCGGTCAAGTACAGCCGCGAACGCTATGTCTCGATCCAGGAGCAGGTCGACAGCTATCGTGAGACGTTGCGCTTGGCGAACCTTCGCTATCAGGTCGGTCGCACGGATTATTTCGACGTGCTCGATGCCCAGCGGAATCTGTTTTCCAGCCAGCTCGATCTTGCCGACGCTATTGCGTCACGTTTTACGGCGACGGCTGATCTGTACAAGGCCCTGGGCGGTGGCTGGACAGCCTCCAGCGATTCGCTTGACCCCGCGCTACAGGAAGTAGCCAACGATTACGAGCCCGTGCCTGGCGAAAAAGACGGGGCAGGAGCCGCCACGACCAACGCGCCGATTCCCGGCAACGATCCGTAAATGCGCGTTTTGTTGCTTGGCCCACGGTGCGGTATGCCCGATGGGCGCTTGGCAGCCCGGCGCAGGGCGGTGCGCACCGCATCGCCCGATAGCGCGGCATGGCGTTAGGCGCTCGGACGACTCCCTCGGCGCTGGTCGGGGTAGAAACGGCGGCCGGTGGGCCGATCGTGCGCCTGACCGGCGACTGGGGCGAGGCACGTCGCCCGCCGTCGGCCAACGCCATCGCCGAGCGTCTAGAGGTGGACGCGCAGGGGCGCGTGACGCTCGACGGCAGCGAGCTGGCTAACGGACACCCACGGGTGGCGGCTTTCGTGCATGCGCTGCACGAAATACTGGCCGCCGACGATATCGCGCTGGACGTGCAGCATCTGCCGGCGGATGTATCGGCACTGATTTCGCTGGCCAGCCCGACGCCCAGCCAGAAGACCGGCGGGCAACGACCGGGACCACTGGCGCGTCTGGGTCGTCGGGCCGGCGCTCAGGCTCGGGTGGCACGCAATACAGCCAATCTGGTCGGGCATGCCATGGCCCTGACGCCGGCGTTGTTGTCCGGTCGGGCTCAGACCCGCTGGCGCGATTTCGTCGAACTGGTGCGAGAGACTGGGGCGGCTTCGCTGCCAGTCGTTACCGTGGTCAATATCCTGATCGGCGCGGTCCTTGGGTTCATCGGCGCGGTGCAGCTGCAGACGTTCGGAGCGGGCATGTACCTGGCCGATCTGGTGGGCATCGCCTCCGCGCGTGAAATGGCGGCGATCATGACCGCGTTCATCATGGCGGGGCGAATCGGCGCCACGTTCGCGGCCCACCTGGCCACGATGGAATCCAACGAAGAAATCGACGCGCTTCGCATGATCGGCGTTTCGCCCTTCGAGTTTCTGGCGCTGCCGCGGCTGGCGGCACTCACGCTAATGATGCCGCTGCTGTTTCTCTACGGCGCCACGCTGGCGATTGCCGGCGGGATGATTGTGGCGCATATCGTGCTCGGCACGCCGCCGGCTGCGTTCGTCGAGCGTCTGCAGGATGCGATGGGGCTGACCGACTTCATCATCGGGTTCATCAAATCGATCGCCTTCGGCGTGCTAATCGCGCTGACGAGTTGTTATATCGGGCTTAACGCAGGGCGTAACGCGGCCGAAGTCGGCCGCGCGGCTACGCGCACGGTGGTTGTGTGTATCATCGGCATTATCTCTATCGATGCCGTGGCCGCGCTCTGCACGAATGCGCTAGGCATCTAGACGTAATCTGCATGGCCGAGCTGTCCGACAATCTGGATTCTGATCGCGGCATCGTCGTGCGTGATCTGCGGTTGGCTTTCGGCGATACCCTGGTTCAGAACAACGTGTCGTTCCAGATTGAGCCGGCCTCGATCTTCGTGATCATGGGCGTGTCCGGGTGTGGCAAGAGCACGCTGTTGCGCCACATGATCGACCTGGCGCGTGCCGAGCAGGGCGATATCGTCTTCGATGGCCGGCGGCTGGTCAGCGATGATCGCGCAGAGCGCGCCGCTTTGCAGCGTCGAATCGGCGTGCTGTTCCAGTCCACCGCGCTGTGGTCGTCGATGACGGTCGGCGAGAACGTGGCTTTGCCCATGCAGCTGCATACCGATATGGGCGCCGGCGAGATCGCCGATCAGGTCGCCTTCAAGCTTGCGCTGGTGGGCTTGGCCGGCCAGCAGTCGCGGATGCCCAGCGAGCTGTCCGGCGGTATGCAAAAGCGCGCCGGGCTGGCGCGAGCCATTGCGCTCGATCCAGACTACTTGTTCTTGGACGAGCCGAGCGCCGGCCTGGATCCCATTACGTCGCAGCGCCTGGATGCCTTGATCATGCGCCTGCGCGACGCGCTCAAACTTTCGGTCATCGCGGTTACGCACGAGTTGCCGAGTATTTTTTCCATCGCCGACGATAGTATCTATCTCGATAATCAATCGAAGACGGCGATCGCCCACGGCGACCCGCACGGGCTCGTTGAGCACGGCCCGGATCGCGTGCGGGCTTTTCTAAAACGCGAGCCGATCGAGGCCGAGGAGACAGAGTCGATATGACGCAGCGTGTGACGCATGGCGAGTAATCGCAACTATACGATCATCGGCGCGTTTCTTCTGGGGGCGCTTGCACTCATTGCGGTCGGTATTTTGGCGTTCGGCAATACCGGGCTGCTGCGCCAGGATCGTCAAGCGATCATCTTTTTCGATCAGTCCGTGCTCGGGTTGACCAACGGCTCGCGTGTGCTGTTCCGCGGCGTGCAAGTGGGCACGGTCAAGAAAGTGCAGCTGCGTCTGGCGGATCAGGGTGAGGGCGCACGCATCGCGGTCACCGTGGACATGAGCGGCGATAATCTGACCATGCTCAACGGCGAGACCGCCGATAACGACATGTCGATCGATTCGATGGTCGAGCGCGGGCTGCGCGCGCAATTGGTCATCTACAGCTATGTCACCTCACAGCTTGCGGTGAATCTGGATTTCCAGCCCGATGAGCCGGCCAATTTCGTGGTCGAGCCCTCGAAGCTCGACGTGCCGGAAATTCCGGCTGTGCCGTCCCAGCTCGATCAACTCAAGGACACGGTGGCCGAGCTGCCATGGAAACAGACGCTTGAGCGCGTCGATCATGCCCTGAAGACCATGGTCACACTCGCCGAAGACGTGGATACGGCCGTCACCACGCTCACGCCCGCGCTCAAACAGACCACTGACAACACTGACGATACGCTGACCGCGGTCACGAACGCGGTGAATCAGAACAACAAGCAGCTGCAACAGACGCTGGCCAGTGTCGAGCGGCTCAGCGAAACCGCGACCGACCAGATCGACTCGCGCGACGAACAGATCACTCAGGTGCTGAACAACGTGCAGGCGACCAGCGACAGCCTGGCGCAGTTGTCGCGACAGATCCAGCAGGTCACGGATCCCGATTCCGGAACACGCCAGGATGTCGAGAGCACCCTGCGCGATCTGTCGGCGGCAGCGTCGTCGATTCGTCGATTTGCCGAAACACTCGAGCGCAATCCGCATGCGCTGCTCTACGGAGGCGATGGCCGCTGATGAAACACGCAACGCTACGATGGGCCGGCATATTACTGGTCTCCAGCGGTCTGCTGGCCGGCTGTGGCAGCGTGCCGCCGCTCAAGCGTATAACGCTGTCGCCGCCACAGACCGATCGCGTGCCGGCCCGGCCCAGTGACTGGCACGTCATGCGGGTGCAGGTGCCCGAATATCTGGATAACTATCATCTCCAGGTCCGAAGCGATGCCCATGTCCTGTCGGAAGTGGCCAACGCCAAATGGGCGATCCGCCTGCCGGTGGCCATGACACAGCTCTTGCAACAGACCATTGACGAAAAACTCATGCAGGGCCGCAACAAGCCCTACGACGTGCATGTCGATGTCTCAACGTTTGAGCCACAGCCGGGCGGCACCGTGGTGCTGGCCGCCCAGTGGCGAGTCACCGATAACGCCGACACCACCGTGTCGCGTGATACGGCGCTGATCACGCAGCCGCTGCCGGCGCGCTCAGGCGACAACGCCGAAATCATCGGCCAGGCCATGTCGAACGCCGTGCGCGAGCTGGCCATGCAGATACTGGCCCAGACCGCATAGGCGTGTCGTGACAAGACATCGCGTCATTGAGCTGGGCCGCGTTGATGCCCGGGCGGATACAGCGCGCGAGCCCCGGTTACGATAGACGCGCAGCCACGGGACACGGCAAATCCATTTGCGTCATGCGCACCCCCGTCGTTCCGGTCAAGCGGCCACCAATGCATACACGTCACCGCTAGAGACGTGTCCTGTCTCGTTTTCGCCGTCCGATACGGGACGCGTCGCGACCCGGCATGACCGTTCCCGGCGCGAGACATATGTCGTGGCGCTTTCAGGCGTGAGGCCGCGCCGTAGCGAAGAAGCCGGCTAGAATTCATCCGTCGGGTGCTAGATGCGGGCCGAGCGGTGAGGTCTGCCCAAGGCGCTGTCTTGAAGACTCCGCCTGTTCGCGTGATGCACTAAAAAGCCCCGATCATCCAGAGGATAACCGGGGCCGGTTCATCGTTGCCGATGCATCATGCCATCACGCGTTAGCGCTCGGGGAACGCGCGGCCCCCGTGGATTTCGTTACCCGTGAGCTGGAAGTTCAGCCGGCCGGGTCGAATCTCTGCGGTCGCCGGTAGAAGACCGAGTGCGCTGGCGGCCAGACTGAACGTGTTGGCGTTGTTCAGCGCGATCACCAAGCGGCCGTTCTGTTGGAATGTTACCGGGCCGACCAGATTCAGCCGAATGGCCTGCGGCTCGAGTTCCAGGCCTTGTGCATCGGGGGCCGAGGCCACCAGATTCAGACCGGCGACGAAGCAGGGTTCGTATTGATACGCCTGACCGTTCAACGTGCCTTCGCACTCGGGAACAATATAGCCGGACTGGGCCGTTTGGCCGCCGCCGTCGTTGGTCTGGTTGGGGAAACGCAGCAGAATCTGGCCAGTATTGATCGGATCGCCGTTGACCGGAATCGCGCCGCCGACCGCGCCGAACACGGCGGCCGTCAGCCCGTCCAGAGCGTCTTGCACCGTATTGAACGTGCCACCCAGCACTGGGCCTACAACAGGCAACGAGGAAACCAGCGTGTTGACCGGATCGGTCACCTCCTCCAGCGGGTCCGTGACGGCTTCGGCGATCGCGGGGAACGCCTCGGCCAGGTTGATGCCGATACCGGTGAGCGCGCTGAACCCGCCCGGCAACAACGAGACCTGGATACAGTTATCCGGCGATTCACCGAGGACGCCGTTGCCCCGGTCATCGACGATATCAGCCAGGCGTGCATCGCAGTCGTTGCGCGTTTCGCGAATCGCGATCGGGCGTGTGAGTGACAGATAAGCCGGATAGGCGCCGTTCACGCTCGGGCGGCTGCCCACGTTGTCGGTATTGGTAATCGGTGCACCAAGCAGCGACAGGTTCACCAGCGCGCGATTGCTGGTCTGCGGCCGCTCATCGCCTTCGCTATACACGCCGTCGCCATCGGCATCATCAAACTGACCGTTACCGTTGGTATCGGTATAGGGCAGCGTGAACTGATCGGCATAGTAATCCGTCGTGTAGCCAATGGCGTCGAAGGGCATGATGATGTCCGGGCCGCCGGCCGCGTCCTGCGAGGCGGGCGTTGTGCCGGTACCGTTGAACGGATCGGTGTTCAGAGCCAGCCCGTCGGTGTCGAGGATGGTTGCACCACAGCTTGCATCCCCGTCGTTGCCACAGATCACGATCCAGTAGCGCGCGCCTTCAGTCAGCTCCTGCACGGGACGAATCGTGAACCCGCGCGTGGTGTCGTCGTTGGTGTTGAGAAAAGCCAACGATGCCTCGGGCACGCCCACGCATTGACCGTTGCCGTCGATACGCTCGAGCGCAACGGTTGCGTTGTTATTGCTGTTGTCATCACCGCTGCCACTGGTCAAGCAGCCATCGGCCAGAACAACCGTGTCTCGTTGCACGAACTTGGAGAACGAAACATTGACCGACACGTTCTTCGGGTTCTGGAAGACAGGATAGTCAGTCGTGGCGCTGGCAGCGAGCATACCGCCGGCCATGCTGTCGCTGTCATCGTCGTCATCCATGCCTGACGCATCGGCAGGCTCGCTGCCGACACAGCGCCCGGCGTCGTTGCCGCCGCTCATGAAGTCACCACCCTCGAGCGCACACGGCACGCCGGGGGTCAGTTCACCCAGAATGACGGGCGCCTGCATGGCTTCGTTGAACACCTGGGGCTCGGTGGTGAACCGAATACTCTGGCCCGGGCCGCCGGCCGGATTGGCGACCAGCGAGTTGCCGGCCAGATCGCGCAGCGCGCTGCCGCTACCCAGGGTGATCGTGTACTGCGTGTTGGGCTGGAGCAGATCATCCGGGCGCAGAACCACCGATGAACCGTCGACCTGGAAGGAAACCGGTACGTTACCGGTCGGCCCCGTCATCTGAATGCTCTGACCGTTGACCGACAACGGATCCAGCGGCTCGCTGAAGGTCAGCGCCGGACTACCCTCGATCTGGAAATCATTGATGCCCGAGGGTGTTGTCAGGGCGCCGCCCTGTTGCAGAACCTGGAGACAGGCCTGTTCCGGCAGGGCCGTCGGGGCCGAGCCGCGCTGGCTGTAAACCGGACGATAAGCCGGGGTGCCAAACGTGTACAGACAGGCGCTTGGTGTCTGTGAAATCACGAACGGGGCGACGTTGTCTGCAACGACCGGGGTCTGTTCGCCTGCCGGCAGGCGCAGCGTCAAGGAGAAATCGATCGTCAGATCATCGCTTCGGTTGACCGTCAGCGGGAAGGTGCCGAGTGTTGTGATCACCAGATCGCCGTTGTCCTGCGGAATCGCCAGGCCCGAGGCCTGCACGTTAAGCGCGGACTGGTTGAAAACGCCGTTGGCCAACGCCTGAACCACATATTCCGGCGTGCCGGGCGCGGCCTCGATCAGCGTGGTGTTGTTGAGATCGAAACGCAGACGTACCGCGGTTGGCGTGGCGATGTCCTGATAGTCGTTCGCCATCAGATATACGTTGGCATCGGTGCCGAACTGAACCTGGATCGGTCCACTCTGCAGCGGGGTTGGCACGTCGCCATTCAGCGATACGCTCAACGGCTTGAGCTGTACGAGCTGACCGGCCGGCAGGCTGTTGGGGAACACATCCCCGAATCCCGGCATGCCCGGCTGGCTCAGATTGACCAGCACGCCCGCGCGCTCGGGCTGGTTACGGGCGGGTTGCTGGTTCACGCCGATCAGCTGCGTGCGGATCGTGACCAGATTGTCCATAAGGCCGTCGAGGGGGCTGTCGTCGGCGTCGCCGTCAAAACCCTGCGCGTTATCGACCAGCAGGTTTTGCTGCACGATCTTGCCGGAATCGAGCACCGTGCGCGTGACCGAAAACGGCTCGAGCGACTTGCCGAACGCCGAACGCACGTCGCCGGTGAGCGCGATGCGATAGTTGCCTGGCGCCAGGTTGTCGGCCGGGTCGAACGCGATCTCGTGGCCGGTGACCATCATCGCGCCCTCGACCTCGTTGCCGTCGGGGCCGGTGACGGTGAAGTTATCGTCGACGGTCGAGGGATCGATCGTTTCGGACAGTGATACGTGCAGCGTGTTGAACTGCGCGAAAATCGACTTCTGGCCGGTGACCGGATTGGTCTCACCCGGGGCGACTTCGGTGACCCGGAAATCGCCGGCCGACGGTGCGCCCGGTGTCGGGGCGGTGGTGAACTCAAACAGCGTATCGCCCGCGCCATAGCGCGTATCGCCCGAACTCAAGGCTTTTGTGGCGACTACCTGATACGTGGTGTTGCCGCGCAGCGCCCGAGACGGCTGAATCCGGTAAACGTTGGACTGGTTGTCATCCTGAATGACCTGGACCGACAAATCCGGCGCGGTATCGCCGTCCGCGGCTCGCAGCGTAACGCCGTCAGTGACGCCGCCGTTGAACGGCTGCTGGGCGCGAAACGCGATCTGGCTGGTCAGCGTGACGTTTTGCTGACCGTTGTACGGATAACTGAATACCAGGCCTTGAGGCCCGGCTTCTTGGGCTGCTCGGTTGGCATTGCCGTTATCACCGCCGCCCCCGCTGTCGCAGGCAGTCAATACCAAACCGCTGGCAGCGGCCAGACATACGGCCATGCCGGTATGTCGTGCGGTCTTTTTGATGTCTCGTCCTAGACCGGAACGAGGGCGATCCGGTCGTATGCCCTTGGCACGCTTGTTTGCCACAGTGAGTCTCCCTGATTAAAGCCGTTCGGGCGGTAGAACTTCGTCGAGGTTCTACTCATTCTTCACACTAGCCCAAATCACCGCGATGTTTGGTGTCTTAACGAGCCCTTTCAGTGCGGTCTCGTGTCACATCGACAAGACATGATTCGGTGCGCCCAAAACTTCCCGGTAAATCAAGCGCTCACGCGGCTAAGCCGTTGTCGTGCCACCTGAGTTGAAAGACGTCATACCTTAGTCGGATTCGACGTTTTGTCAGTGCTCGAGATCGATTTTTGCGCATTTTGAAAAGAAGCCTTGTCGGCGGTCGTCAAAAATGCGCCTCAGCGGGTACCGTTTGCCCGCAAGAAAAAACGCGCCGAAGCGCGTCTTTTCTCGATCTTCATGTTGTGCATGCCGCTACGGTGCAGCGTCAGGCGGCATCCACCGTCGCGGCCGACGGCGTGGTTTTTCTAGCGCCGCGTATTTCGCTCGGGTCAAAGTCGTCGACGTCGATCACCTTCATCTGTAGCTCAAAGGCCAGGCGCATGGCTGCCGCTTCGTCGGCTGAGATCACGCCGTTGGTCTCGGCCTCGGCAATCTGGTCAAACGGATGGTCGGCGTGAATCGCGCCGCTCTTGCGGGCCTTGACCAGTTTCTTGGCCGTATCGGTGGTATCGAGCGTGGCCTGCATCGCGCGTTCGAACAGCGCCAGATCGCGATCGGTCTTGGTCGCCGAGATATAACACCGCGGCGTCAGCCGGTCGCGCGCGGCTCCGGGTGTTGTGATGCAACGGGCCACGCGCTGGCCGAGCGGGTCGCTGGGCACGCGGGCGGTACGGCCTAACGGGAAGATCAGCACTCGCCCGATGGCTGCGGCAAAGCGGTTGGGCAGGTGGCGCAGCACGCCGGAAAGCGCGGTCTCTATTTCGGCAAACGCGTTTTCGCAGACCCAGGCGACATAGGGTCGATCGTCGGCGTGGGCGCCGTCCTCGACGTAGCGTTTGAGGGTGGCGCTGGCGATATACAGCTGTGAGAGCACGTCGCCCAGGCGCGCCGAGATCGACTCGCGAAACTTGAGCGTGCCGCCCATGGTGGCCATGGCCAGGTCTGAAAGCAGCGCCAGGTTGGCGGAATAACGGTTCATGGTCTGATAAAAACCGGCAAGATCGGCTTGTTTGCCGTGCGCCGAGCCAAGACCACTGGTAAAGCCCATGATCAGCGAGCGCGCCGCAGCGGCGAAGTCATGGCCGATATGGGCATAGAGCAGATCGTCGAAACGGGACAAGGCCGCGTCGTGGTCGCGGTTGTTGGCGGCCTCGATTTCATCCAGCACGTAAGGATGACAGCGAATTGCGCCCTGGCCGTAGATCATCATGGAGCGCGTCAGGATGTTCGCGCCTTCGACCGTGATATTGACAGGTGCGGCCTGAAAGCTTCGCGCGATGGGGTTCGACGGGCCCAGCATGACCGCCTTGCCGGCATGCACGTCCATGGCGTCTTTGGCGACTTCCTGAGCCATCGTCGTGACGTGGTATTTGGCAATTGCCGAGGCCACCGAGGGTTTCTCGCCCAGATCCACGGCGTTGGATGTAAATCGACGCACCGACTCACAGGCATAGGTCTTGCCGCCGATGCGGGCCAGCGCCTCCTGGATGCCTTCAAAAGCGTTGATCGACACGTTGAACTGGCGCCGGATGATCGAATAGGCGCCGGTATAGCGAGCGTTGGCGATCGCATCGCCGGCCGAGCCGGAGGGCAGCGATATAGAGCGCCCAACCGACAAACACTCCATCAACATCCGCCAGCCTTGGCCGATCATGGCACGCCCGCCGATGATGGCATCCAGCGGCAGAAAGACATCGCTGCCCCATGTGGGGCCGTTCTGGAACGGTGCGCTGGCCGGAAAATGTCGGCGCCCGGTATGACAGCCCGGCATGGCGGTCGGGATCAGCGCACAGGTCACGCCGAGCTCACGCTCGCCGCCCAGCAGCCCGTCCGGGTCGTAAAGCTTGAAAGCCAGGCCCAGCACCGTCGCTATAGGCGCCAGCGTGATATAGCGCTTGTCCCAGGTCAGGCGCATGCCCAAGACCTGCTCGCCTTGCCAGTCGCCGTAGCAGATCACGCCGCGGTCGGGAATCGCGCCGGCATCGGAGCCGGCGTGTGGGCTGGTCAGGCCGAAGCAAGGGATTTCGTCGCCCACGGCCAGACGCGGCAGATAAAAATCTTTCTGGGCTTCAGTGCCGTAATGCATCAGAAGCTCGGCCGGGCCCAGCGAGTTGGGCACGGCCACGATCGGCCCTACTGTGGCGCCGGCCGGGCCGGAGCCGATCTTGGCCAGGACACAGGAGTGCGCATAGGCCGAGAATTCCAGTCCGCCATAGGTTCGGGGAATGATCATGCCCCAGAACTTGTGGCTCTTGATGTGATCCCAGGCGGCCTGGGGCAGGTCGCCGTCCTCGTGGGTGATTTGCCACTCATCGCACAGATCGAGCAGCTCTTGGACCGGGCCGTCGATGAACGCCTGCTCCTCAGCGGTGAGCTGTGCCGAAGGAATCTCTTCCAGGCGGCGCCAGTTGGGTTTGCCCGAGAAAAGCTCGCCTTCCCACCAGACCGTACCGGCATCCAGTGCGGTGCGCTCCGTGGCCGACAGCGTGGGCAACACGCGACGGAATAGTTCCAGAACCGGGCGGGTGACCAGACGCAGTCGCAGTGCAGGCACGAGCAGCACGCCGAAGACCACGGCAAAGATCGCCCAGAGCACGATCCCCGTAGCCCATCCCAGCGTGGTCAGGCTGCATAGGACCAGCAAAGCGCCCAGCACGCCGGCCGCCGTGGCCAGGCGGGCGCGCTTATAAGCCAGGGCAAGGCCGGCACCGATGAAAACGGGAATCCATAACAAGCCGAGCATGCAAGATCTCCACCGCGGTGGGTTATGGACCGCGGGTTGGTAAGACGTGTCTTTTGAGCATAGGCGGGCGTTTCAGGCCCCGCAACTGCCGGTTATGCGGGGCCGACGAGAGCGCGCGACGATAAAAAATGCGCGATCGGGTCGGCCACCTGCGCAGGCGCTTGCCAGTGCAGCATGTGGCCTAGATCCGCCAGCTCGATGTGCGTGAGATCGTTGATCTGGGCGCGTCGTTTTTCGCGCGTGGACTCGTCGATGAACCATTTGGCCGGTGAGGCTGCGCCGTCGAGCATTAACACCGGTGCGGTTATATCGGCCCAGGCCGCCATGGCTTCGGCCGCCCGAAAGCCGTAAGGGTTTTTGGTCATGTGGGCAGGATCCGCGGCCAGCCGAAGGCGATCGTCGGTATCGCGGCGCAGCCAGATATCGGCCAGTGCCAGGGTGTCGCGCCGGGCCAGCTCGGGATAGCGACGCGCTAGGCGCGACACGAACGCGTCGGCGTCGGCATAGGTTCGCGCTGTGGGTGGGGCGGCCCGTGTATCCAGCCACTCGCGATAGCGTGCCGGCGCGTCGTCTGGGTCAGCCTCGGGCACGTTCAGGCTGTCCAGCAGAATCAGACCTGCGATTTTCTCCCGACGGATACCGGCGTACAGGCTGGCCACCTGCCCGCCCATGCTGTGTGCGATGACGATGATCGGCCGGTTTCCGGCGTAGCGTGCGATAAGCGCGTCGAGATCGGCCAGATAGTAGGCAAAAATATAGTCGCCGGGCGCCCAGTCGGAATCTCCGTGGCCGCGCCAGTCCGGCGCCAGCCAGAACAGCTTGTCGGGCAGCATCGGCGCCAGAGCGTCGATCAGCGGCACAAACGAGGCCCCGTTGTCCATCAGGCCGTGCAGGCAGACGATGACCGGCGCGTTGGTAGGGCCGCGTTGCCTGCAACACAGGTGCAGACCGTTAATCGAATGCAGCTCCGTGAACCATGAATTAGAGGATGTATCGGACATGCGCTTGATCGACAGAACATCGTTATCCAAGCGTGACGAATTGCACGCGCAGCGCAAGCCCTCCAGTGCGATAATCGTGGTGCTGGGGCGTGTCGTCGTGAGATATGACGTCGCATTGCCCGCG
>DCKU01000141.1:2033-4423 GCA_002320455.1 Salinisphaera sp. UBA1666 | reverse complement strand
TTTTTTTTGGTTCATCGCACTTTACCGGGAAACGCGGCTTTGATTTTGAGGAAGAAGTAGTCGGCGTTACGAAAGCCATAGGCTTGGCGTTTGATGACTTTAATGCGGTTGTTCATGCCTTCGAGCACGCTGGTATTCATCGGGTGCACCGCACTGGCGATGATGCCTTCAACGTAAGCTGACAGGCGTTTGGCAAACTGCTGCAAGGGCGCGATGCCCGACGCCATGGCCATGGCGTACCACTGAGCCCAACGGGCTCGGGCTGCTTTTATGCTCGGCGCAAACCATAGCTCCTTAAGCTGAGCCTTGAGCACATAGGCCGTCATCAGCGGGACATTGGCCGCCAGTAGTTCGTCGAGCGCGCTGGCCTGGTCGGGCTTGAGATTGTCGCGGTTACGCAGCAGCAGCCAGCGGCTGCGCTTGACCACGCGCCGTGCCGGCGCGTCGTGGCGCAGGGCATTGGCCTGATCCACCCGCACGCGATCGACAACCTCGCGGCCATACTTGGCGATGACGTGGAACAGGTCGTAGACGACAAGTGCATTGGGGCAGTGCGCGCGGACTTCGAGATCGAAGGCCGTATTCATATCCATGGCGACCGCCTCGATCTGTGGGCAGGCATCGCCGAGCCACTCGAAGAATGGCTGGATGGCTTCTCGGGAGCGTCCTTCGCCAATCCACAGCACCTGCTGTGTGTCAGCACAGGCCACGACCGTGGCATAGCGATGGCCCTTGTACAGGGCAAATTCGTCCATCATCAGTCGACGCAGCCGGGATCGGTCCGGCGCCACCACGACGCGGCGCAAGCGTGCATGGTCAATCGCTCGAACCGTGTGCCAGTGCAGGCCCAGTAGGGCCGCGACCTGGCCGATCGGCCACAGCCGCGTCATCGCTTCGACATAGGACACCATCGCCGCGGTCATACGACGGCGTCCGGCCAGCCACGGGATCGATTCGGTGCGGATGCCGCAATCGACACAGCGCACGCGTCGAACCGGCACCTGGAGCCAGACCCGACGATCAAACAGATCACGCTCGCGCACCCGTCGCAGGCTCACATCGTGTATGGCCAGCGTACGTTGCCCGCAGCCACTACAGCACGGGGCGATCGTGGGCATCGGCGCCAGCCGCAGGGTCAGCGCGTTATCCGTTGCCGACTCAATATGCGCCAGTGAAAAGCCTTCCCAGAACAGGGAAAGCAGATTAGCCTCGGGCATGGCGGTGGCCTTTCTTGGTTGCCTGGAATGCGTGGTAGCAATCCAAGCTTAAGCCATGCGGTCACCGCCGCCTTTCACGCTTATCTGCGAAGAACCTTTTTTATGGGCGGCGCTCGCGCCGGTATGCAATCGCACGCCGTGCCGCTAGGCTGAGCCGGCTTGCCGTCATTTGCTTCAAGGACAGTCCATGACAGCCTCGCAGTCGTCATCCATCGACGAGACCCTGGCGCGTATCGCGCCCGCCAGCGCCTTTCTTTCGCAGTGGTGCGACGCGCACCGCGATCGGCTCGAAACGCTGGCCGAAGCCGGGCGCCTGGACTCCGCGCAGCCACTGGAAATCGACGCGGCGCCGAATGTCGACCGCGACGATTTCATGGCCGCTTTGCGCGCCTACCGCGACGAGAGTATGGCCCTGATCGCCTGGCGTGACCTGGCGGGCATCGACAGCCTCGAAAAAACGCTGACGGGGCTGTCCCTGTTGGCCGACCGGTGTATCGAAGCGGCCTTGCAGGAAGCCGAAGCCTCGGTTGCGAAGCGCAACGGCGTACTGCACAACGCGCAGGGCGACACCCAGCGCATGATCGTCATCGGCATGGGCAAGCTCGGTGGTGGCGAGCTCAATTTCTCGTCCGATATCGACCTGATTTTCGCCTACGGCCAGCCGGGCGAATCAAACGGGGCGCGCAGCCTCGATGCAGACGGCTATTACAAGCGTATTGCCCGAAGGCTGGTACAGAACCTGAGCGAAACCACGCCCGAGGGTTTCGTCTACCGGGTGGACACACGCCTGCGGCCCTTCGGCGATGCGGGCGCGCTCACGGCCAGCATCGGCGCGATGGAAAACTACTATCAGGCGCACGGCCGCGAGTGGGAACGTTATGCCTGGGTGAAGGCACGCCCGGTGGCCGGTGACATCGAGGGCGGCCGGGATCTGATTCGTCGATTGCGGCCGTTCGTTTACCGCCGGTATCTCGACTACGGGACCTTCGAGTCTATCCGCGACATGAAGGCGCTCATCGACCGCCAGGTCGTGCGTGCCGAATTGCAGGACAACATCAAGCTCGGCAGTGGCGGTATTCGTGAAGTCGAGTTCATCGTTCAGGCGTTCCAGCTGATACGCGGCGGCCAGGAGCCGTCGCTGCAGGACAATCGTTTGTTGCCGACGCTCGCCCG
>DCKU01000141.1:1178-1748 GCA_002320455.1 Salinisphaera sp. UBA1666 | reverse complement strand
GGACAATCGTCTGTTGCCGACGCTCGCCCGGCTGGCCAACGGCGAGCACCTGCCCGAGCACACCGCGCGCGAGCTCGACAGCGCGTATCGCTTTCTGCGCCGGGCAGAGAATCGTCTGCAGATGGCGGATGATCGCCAGACACACGACCTCCCCGATGACGACGAGGCACGCCAGGCCCTGGCGCTGTCCATGGACTTCCCGGACTGGAGCGCGTTCGCGCAGGCGATGCGGGATACCCGCGATAGTGTGCACCAGGCGTTCGAGCAGGTTTTTGTCTCCCCGCAGGCGGACGAAGGCCCCGATTCGGAAAGCCAGTCGCTAATCGCGTTCTGGGACGGCGACATGGATGACGACGCCGCGCGGCGTCTCGTCGCCGAGTACGGTATCCAGGATGTGGATGCCGTGCGCGAGGCTCTCACCGAGATGCAGGATCAGAGCCTCTACCGCGCGCTGGAAGACCGCGGCCGGCGGTGGATCGCGCGCCTCATCCCCTTGCTTTTCGGTGCGGCCGCGCGCGCAAGCGATCCCGACAAGGCGCTCACCCGGACGATTGTCGTGCTTTCGGCGAT
>DCKU01000141.1:609-857 GCA_002320455.1 Salinisphaera sp. UBA1666 | reverse complement strand
GTCGGGCGAAGCACCTACATGGCGCTGCTGGTCGAGCACCCGGCCGCACTATCCACGCTCATGCGGCTCTGCGCGGCCAGTGAATGGATCACCAGCCGCGTGCGCGATCAGCCGGCGCTACTGGACAGCCTGCTGGACCCGCGCCAGCTCTACCGGCCGCCACGCCGGGCGGAACTCGCCGAAAGCCTGGAAGAGGATCTCGCCAGTATCGATGCCGACGATCTCGAGTTGCGCATGGATACCCTGCG
>DCKU01000141.1:0-239 GCA_002320455.1 Salinisphaera sp. UBA1666 | reverse complement strand
CATGCCGTTGATGATCGTCTCCGATCACCTCACCGAACTCGCCGAAGTCGTTCTCGACGCCGCCCTCGACATGGCATGGCGCCAGATGACGCGGCGGTACGGCACGCCTCGCGACGCGAGCGGCGAACGTGCCCCGTTCGCCATCGTGGCCTACGGCAAGCTCGGCGGTTTGGAGCTGGGGTATACCTCGGATCTCGATCTCGTGTTCATCTACGACGGCGAGACCGAGGCCATGACGG
>DCKU01000117.1:652-3711 GCA_002320455.1 Salinisphaera sp. UBA1666 | reverse complement strand
CAAGCGCTGTTTTGCGGCAATCCAGCGTTCTAGCACGCTTGCGCAGAATGACTGCGCAGCGCGCGCTACGCCTCGTCTTGCCGCAAAACAGCGCTTGGCGCGGACTCGCATGAAACCTCAACAGGCCCTAACACATGACTGAGCAATACCGCGCTAGCGCCGACGTCGGCGCACCCGACTCCACGGCTACGCCGGACGCGCCCGCGGCGGAATCCCGACGCCGCACGTCGCTTGGCGGCACCTGGCTGGTCGTGATCGCAGCGGTTTCGGTGGCGCTGTCGCTGTTTCATCTGTACACGGCCTATGCCGGGCCGTTCGTGGATATCGTCCAGCGCTCGATCCATCTGTATACGCTGCTGGCGCTGGCGTTCGTGTTGTTTCCGATCACGGCCCACGGCGCGCGCGATCGGGTCCATGTTCTGGATTTCGTGCTGGCCGTGGTCTCGATCGCCATCGGGTGTTACATGATCGGGGTGTCCGATCGCATCATCACCGCGGCCGGGCGCATCAACACGCTGGATATGGTCGTGGGGATGGCAGCACTCGCGCTTGTGATTGATGCCGCGCGGCGGGTGACCGGGTGGGGCTTGCCGCTGCTGTGCATGGCGGCCCTGGTGTACGGCTTCTACGCCAAACTGTCGCTCTACGGCACGCTGTCCGAGCCGATCGTGGCTGCCACGGCCAAGCAGATCGTGTCGCATCTGGTGTTCATTACCGAAGGGCTGCTGGGCACGGCCATCGCCGTGTCGGCCAGCTATATCATCCTGTTCATTCTGTTTGGCGCGTTTCTTGTTAAATCCGGTCTGGGGGCGTTGTTCAACGATCTGGCCCTGGCCGTGGCCGGGCCCACGAAAGGCGGGCCGGCCAAGGTGGCCGTCGTAGCCAGTGGGTTTCTGGGCTCGATCAACGGCTCGGCCATCGCGAACGTGGTCACCACCGGGGCCTTCACCATCCCATTGATGAAGCGCACCGGTTATTCGGCCAATTTCGCCGGCGCGGTCGAGGCCGCGGCCAGCGTGGGCGGGCAGATCCTGCCGCCGATCATGGGGGCAGCTGCGTTCATCATGGCCGAGGTGCTGGGCGTGCCTTATGCCCAGATCATGCTGGCCGGGATCGTGCCGGCTTTGCTGTTTTATCTCGGTATTCTGTTTCAGGTACATCTGAGGGCCGTGTCACTTGGCCTGTCGGGGATCCCCCGGTCCGAGCTCACGCCGATCCGCGAGGTCATGCTGCGCCGAGGGCATCTGTTGTTGCCCATGGTCATCCTGCTGTGGATGATCTTCGACGGGCGGGCGCCGTTCTTTGCCGCGGTCTGGTCGATCGCGGCCACGGTACTCATCTGTGGCACGCCGCGCCTGGTCACGGGTCTGGCAGTCGTTCTGGCAGCGATGGTCGTTCAACCCCAGTGGCAGGCCTGGCTGGCCGGCCAGACGCTGCCGGCGCTCAGCGGCGATCGGCTGCTTCTGTTCGCGGTGATCATCGGGCCGCTGATCATCAACGGGCTCCGGCGCGGCCTGCCGGTGCCGGAGAGCGAGACCATGACCACGGCCGACTGTCGCGACGCCATGGTCGAAGGCGTACAAAACGCGATTCCGGTGGCCATTGCCTGCGGCGCCGTGGGCATCGTCGTGGGCGTGGCCACGCTGACGGGCATCGCACTGGACGCCGCAGCCTGGGTGGTCTCTATGGGCCAGGCCATTCCTTCGCCCACGGTCCAGCTGCTGGGTACCCTGGTCTTGACGATGCTGGCCTCGATCGTGCTGGGCATGGGCCTGCCCAGCATCCCGTGTTACATCATCACCTCGACCATGGCGGCCCCGATCCTGTTGCAGCTGCCGGCGTTTCGGGAGTTGACGGGCGACAACGATACGGCCGTGTTCGTGGCGCATATGTTTGTCTTCTATTTCGGGATCTTTGCCAACCTGACGCCGCCGGTGGCACTGGCGGCCTACGCCGGAGCCGGCGTGGCCGGTGGCTCGCCCAATGCCACGGGCGTGGCGGCCATGCGCTTGGCGATCGCCGGTTTCGTGGTGCCTTATATGTTCGTCTTTGCCCCGGCCATGCTGATGATCGAGGCCAGCACGTTCGAGATCGTGCACGTGGCGGCTACGGGGGTCCTGGGCGTGGGCTTGCTGGCCATCGCATTCGAGGGCTATCTGTATGAACGCCTGGCCATCGGCTGGCGATTGATCGCACTGGCCGGTGCGTTGGCGCTGATCTTTCCGGGATGGGCCAGTGATATGGCCGGGCTAGCCGCGCTTGGCGTCGTCGTGCTGGCAGCACGTGCACAACGTCGGGTGGCCGTATCGAGCCCTTCTTGAAACAGTGTTTCGTAACGCCTATTTTCAAGCATCCGCAATGAATGGAGTGGCCATGAGCACGATCGACAATCGTCAATTCCGTCTAGCCCGTCGCCCCAAGGGCCTACCCGAGCGCGAGGACTGGGCGCTGACCACCGAGACGCTGCGCGAGGCCGAAGACGGCGAAGTGCGGGTGGCCATCGACTACATCTCGCTGGATCCGGCCATGCGCGGCTGGATGAACGCCGGCAAGAGCTATATCAAGCCGGTCGGCATCGACGAGGTCATGCGGGCCGGCGCAGCCGGTACGGTCATCGACTCCAAGCACCCGGATTTTGCCGCCGGTGACAAGGTGGCCGCTAACATGGGCGTTCAGACCCATGCCGTGTTTCCGGGCAAGCAGCTGCGCAAGGTCGATACCTCGATCGCCGAACTGCCGACCTATCTCGGCGCGCTGGGCATGCCGGGCATGACCGCCTACTTCGGCATTCTGGAAGTGGGCGCGCTAAAAGACGGTGAGACGGTGCTGGTGTCTGCCGCCTCGGGGGCTGTTGGCGCGCTGGTGGGCCAGATCGCCAAGAAGAAAGGCGCCCACGTCGTCGGCATCGCCGGCGGCGACAAGAAATGTGCTTATATCGTTGACGAGCTGGGCTTTGATGCGGCCATAGACTACAAGAGCGAAGAGGTCATGGATGCCGTCAAGCGCCACTGCCCGGACGGCATCGATGTCTATTTCGACAACGTCGGCGGCGAGATCCT
>DCKU01000117.1:0-355 GCA_002320455.1 Salinisphaera sp. UBA1666 | reverse complement strand
TTTCGACAACGTCGGCGGCGAGATTCTCGATGCCGCTCTGGCCAATCTGCGGCTCGGCGCGCGGGTCGTGATCTGCGGGGCCATCTCGCAGTACAACAAGACCGGCAACATGGGCGACGCGGCCTATGCGCCGAAGAACTATATGTCGCTGCTGGTCAATCGGGCGCGCATGGAAGGTTTCATCGTCTTCGACTTCACCGATCGCTACCCGCAGGCCGCGAAAGACATGGCCGGCTGGATCGCGTCCGGCGATCTGAAGCACCGCGAAGACATCGTGGAAGGCTTCGATACCTTCCCGGAAACGCTGAACAAGCTCTTTTCCGGGGACAATTTCGGCAAGCTGGTGCTCAAGGTC
>DCKU01000116.1:7833-9383 GCA_002320455.1 Salinisphaera sp. UBA1666 | reverse complement strand
GCACAGCAGTGCGAAACAAAAGGTCCGACAAACTCGTGAGTGGACCAAATACTCGCGACCTAAACCGCCGGGTTTTGAGTAGCAACTCTCAGGCCGCGATCCCTTCAAGCTGTACCCGATCGATATCGGTCCGCCTGCTCGCATGTTCGAACGTGATGGCGCAAACATTCCCGGCCGCATCGACATCGAGAATAGTGTTCTCGTCGAGATCCTTCGACTCCGCGATATCGCCAGTCCGGAATTCGATGTAGAGCGTATCGGTGTCGTCGAAATACTGTACTTTCATGGCTTGTACCTGCGGTCGAAGAACGCGTTGTGAACCGTTTCGCGATCGGGAAGCAGGATCACGCGCAGATAGCGATTGTTCGCCTCCGGAACTGGTGCCCACCGTCGAATACGCCCATCTTGCTGCACGACTTCGCGTTCAGGCGATTCGACGACCCTCTCAATCCATTTGTCGCGTATCCGCGCTCGATCAGGCCGTGAGCGCGTCGCTTCAAAGTACTTCGTTACTTTCATCGCCGTCTAGTTCACGTCAGCAAACGCCGCCAGCCCGGGATTCAAGTGGCCCACGCGATAACGCGCGATACGGTTGCCGAGAAATTTAGCGCGGTCCGCCGAGCCGGTCTCGCAGCTGAGCGTTTTCTACCTCCAACTCTCTCACCCGCGCCTCCAACTCAGCAATCCGCCCCCGCGAAGCACCCCCATCGCCACGCCCGGCCGCTGCCTTCTCGGCATGCGCCGCCATATCCACCGGCCCGCAAAGCTGATGCATCAACTCGGCTTCCTTGCGCCCGGGCGTACGCGGCAGCTGCACGAGCAGGGCGCTGTCGTCGTCGCCCATCAGTTCGGCAACCGCAGCGGTTACGGCGGCGTTATCCTCGAAACTGTGCAGCCGCCCGCTGCGGGCACGCAGTTCGCCGGGTGTCTGCGGGCCGCGTAGCAGCAATAGCGTGAGCACGGCGTATTGGGCGCGGCTCAGCTGTAGGTCGTTGTAGGTGGTGTTGCACAGCCGCTGCTTGTACTTCTCCACGCCGTTCTTGAAGTTCTCCTCGATGTGCACGAGGCTGCGATCGCGCAGGGCACGGGCGGCGTGCTGCACTTCGGCGGGCTTGAGCGCCATGACGGGCTCGCGGGCGGACTTCTGGTTGGCCGCGTTGGTAAGCGCGTTGAGCGTGAGCGGGTATTGATCCGGCGTGGTGACGGCTTTTTCCATCAGGCAGCCGATAACGCGGGCTTCGGTGGCGGTGAGCTGGGGCAGCATGGGTCTCTCGCAGACGTGGAAATCGACAACGGCGCGCGATGCGCGGCTTCGAGTTTAGGGGCTGTTGCCGTTTCATACGAGTCCGCGCCAAGCGCTGTTTTGCGGCAACACGAGGCGTAGCGCGCGCAGCGCAGTCGTTCTGCGCAAGCGTGCTAGAACGATGGATTGCCGTAAAACAGCGCTTGTCCCGAAGGGTTGGGCCGCCCATAAAAAATTGACGAGGGGCGCCCTGCGGCGTTGCGAGTCTTGATCGTGGCACGCCACGATACGGCGACTCGCGCCTTGC
>DCKU01000116.1:0-7505 GCA_002320455.1 Salinisphaera sp. UBA1666 | reverse complement strand
ACACGATTTGCGGACGCCAACGCGGCGCTCGTATGAAACCTCAACAGGCCCTAGTGAATCGACGCCGGGGCCGTGCGGTCGTCGGCCTGCTCGTCGTGTTGTTTGCCGCCCCGCTGGTTGCGGCCTACGGCCTGTATTACGGCGCGGGCTGGCGCGGCGACGGCGAGGCGGCGGCCGGCCGGCTGGTGCGACCGATCGTCGCGGTGCCGCCCGCCTCGCGCGCGGCTCTGACCGGCCGCTGGACATTGCTACAGCTGGCCCCGCACGGCTGTGATGCACGCTGTAAACAACACCTGCATACCGGGCGTGTGGTGCGGGGGCTGTTGCACGTGGACGCGGCGCGCGTGCGTCAGGTGCTGGTGGTGGGTGATAATACGCCCGCCGAAACGCTGACCGGGCTGCAACCCGATGTCACCGTCTATCGTACAAAGGTCGAAGATTGGCAGGCGCTATTCAGCGCGCGTATGCGTGAGGCGCCCGGCACGATCTATCTGATCGATCCCGAGGCGCGCTGGATGGCGTACTACCCGCCGTCGATTGGCGCCGACGGGTTGCATCAAGACCTCAAACGGCTGCTGGCCCTGGCCAGCCGGCCCTAGCGAAACAACCGACATGTCGACACGCGTCTATCTCAATCTGTTTGCCGTGGTGCTCACGCTGGCCGTGATCATGCTAGGCGCCTATACCCGGCTGTCTGATGCGGGCCTGGGCTGTCCGGACTGGCCGGGCTGCTACGGCCATCTGGACGTGCCGACTTCACAGGCCGCCATGGACAGCGCCGGTGCACAATTCGGCCAGGCCGTGGAGACCGGCAAGGCCTGGCGTGAAATGATCCATCGCTATTTTGCCGGCACGCTGGGCCTGGTGATTCTGGCGCTTGCGCTGCTCGCCCTCCGGCGTACGGCGGATCCTCATCAGCAGCGGGTGTTGCCGTGGGTGACTGTGGGCGTGGTGATCTGTCAGGCGCTGCTGGGCATGTGGACGGTCACGCTGCTGCTTAAGCCGTTGGTGGTCACTGCCCATCTGCTGGGCGGCATGACTATTCTGGCGTTACTGAGTCTGTGCCTGTTCCGACAGGGGGCCCTGATGGTGAACTGGCCGGCGAACGGGCTGAAAAGCCTGCGCCTGCTGGCCGGTCTCGGCCTGGTGGTGCTGGTGTGCCAGATCTTTCTGGGGGCCTGGACGTCGACCAACTATGCCGCGCTCGCCTGTCCGGATTTTCCCACCTGTCAGGCGCAGTGGTGGCCACAGACGGATTTTGAAACCGCGTTTACTCTTTGGCATGGCCTGGGCATCAACTACGAGTACGGCATTCTGTCGAGTGTGCCGCGCCAGACCATTCATTGGAGCCATCGCCTGGGGGCGTGTGTCGTGGCCTTGACCATGCTGGTGTTGGCCGTGCGCCTGTTTATGGCCTCTCGCGCGGACGGCCGCTGGGCCGGGCTGGGTGGGGCGCTTCTGGGCGTGGTCGGCCTGCAGATCGCGCTCGGCATCTCGACCGTCGTCTTTCATCTGCCGCTTTACGTCGCCGTTGGCCACAACGGCGGGGCGGCCTTGTTGTTGTTAACCTTGGTAGCTATCAACCACGCTGCCTGGAGAGCTCGTCATGGATAGCGCCTCGCAAACGGCCAGCCAGCGACCGACGCTGGCCCAGCGCTGTAACGATTACTACGAGCTGTGCAAGCCGCGGGTCGTGCTGTTGATCGTGTTCACGGCCATGGTGGGCATGTTCCTGGCCGTGCCCACCATGGTGCCGATTTCCGCGCTGGTCTTCGGCACGCTGGGCATCGGCCTGATGTCGGCCTCGGCGGCGGCGGTCAATCAGATGATCGACGTCCAGGCCGACTCGCGCATGCGCCGCACCCGCAAGCGCCCGTTGGTGACAGGCCACCTGGATACGCGCGAGTCCGCGATCTTTGCCTTCGTGATCGGGGCGCTGGGCATGGCGATCCTCCTGGTCTTCGTCAACGCCCTGACGGCCTGGCTGACGCTGTTCGCGCTGATCGGCTATGCCGGCATCTATACGATGTATCTCAAGCGCGCCACGCCGCAGAACATCGTCATCGGCGGGGCGGCCGGTGCGGCACCGCCGATCCTGGGCTGGACGGCGGTGACCAATGAGGTGTCGCTGGATTCGATCATTCTGTTTCTGATCATCTTCATCTGGACGCCGCCGCACTTCTGGGCGCTGGCCATCGACCGGGCCAAGGAATATGCCGAGGTGGATATTCCGATGCTGCCCGTTACCCACGGCATCGAGCACACCAAGACCCAGGTGCTGGTCTATACCGTGCTGATGTTCGGGGTCTCGCTGCTGCCGTACTTCTCCGGCCTGTCGGGCCTTGTGTATCTGGCCAGCGCCGTGGTGCTCTCCGGCTGGTTCCTGGTCTATGCCATCCGCTTGAAGTGGTGGCCCAAGGCCGGGCTTGGCATGAAGATGTTCGGCTATTCGATCGTTTATCTCATGCTGTTATTCACAGCACTCTTGGTCGATCACTACGTGCCGTTGATCGCGGCCGGCATCGATACGCTAACCGCCTCGGCCTGATCGATCGGAGCGGTCTCTGGTTTGTCCGCCGATAAGGGCGAATGAATACAGACGGTTATCCGTAGATTACGCCGATCTCACAGATTGGAAGACAAATATTATGTCGCGCGGGGCACCCGTTGGGGCAGCGACTCCCGGTTTTGCCCGCGCGTCAAATCAATCTGCGACCCCTGTGCAATCTGCGGATCGTTTGAGGAATGACCGCCCAACGCGCCGGCTACTGCGCTGCGCCGATAAGCGCGTCGAAATCGGCCAGCTCAGCGATAACGCGACTTTGAGCCGGCGCTTCTTTATCCAGTTTTACCTCGGCCATCACGGCGATGGCACTGGCATTGGGTAACGGGCCGCCGGCTTCGATGAGGCCTCGCATGCGAGGTACGAACACAAATTGCAGCCACTGGGCAAACGTGAGCGTATCCGCACAGAACGGCGTGCGGCTGGCCATGGCGGCCGGGCTGGGTACATCGGCCTGCCATAGATCCGCGGCGCGCAGATTCTGTTCAACGGCCAATACGTGGTCGGCGGCTTGGTGAAGCGCGTTGTGTTCGGGCATATAAAGGTATGTTGAGCAGTTAGCTAGGCGATTAATTTGCGGTCACGCCTCGCGTATGCAACACGTTCTAGAACGGCCACCACCAGTGGCCGCTGCGTTCCAGCTCGGCTCGGCAGCTGGCGAGTTGACTGCCATACTGGTTCGAGCGGCTGGCCACGCGACTGGCCGTGCGGCGCAGCCAGGGCTTGCTCTTGTAACGGCCGGCGCGATAGCCGCCCTGGCCGAGGTAGTAGGCCAGATACTGGCTATAGGCGTCGGCCTTTGAAATACCCAGAATCTTGTGGCTCTGGTCGACGTACCAACCCACGAAGTCGGCCGCGTCGCCGAAATCGTCGCGGTCGGCGAACGGGTGGCCTGCGCTGTCTTTGTACGAGCCCCATGTGGAATCCAGCGCCTGCGAATAGCCGTAAGCCGAGCTGATACGTGTCCATGGAATCACCCAAAACAACTTGTTGCGTGGCGGGGCGGCATCACCCACGAACTGAGACTCCTGGTAGATGATCGACATCTGGACCGGAATCGGCGCGCCCCAACGGTTTTCGGCGTCCTTGGCGTCGTCGTACCAGCCGCCTTTCTCACGAAAGATGCTGCATACATTCGACGGATTGCTGGGTGGCGCGGTGATACAGCCGGCCAACAGCAAGCCGGTGAGGGTGATGACGAGAGGCGTACGCATGTGCCCAATCTAGCAGTACGCGGGCGTTTTCGGCGTTCGTCACGCTATAATCCGCGCCGGCCTTGACTGACGGGCCGTTTTGATTCTATTTGGAAATATAAAAAGAAAAAAATATAGGTTTTAATTACAACGACGGCGCGCTAGGGTCTTCGCCTCGCGCGCCCTTGGTTTTTGTCCCCGGACCGGTTCATGAGTACTCCTTTCGTCGACGAACACACCAGCCCGCTGGATGCCCAGCAGGCCGCACAGCTCAGCGGTCTGCTTCGGACCCTGAGTGCCAGCCAGGCCACCTGGCTGAGCGGTTATCTCTCCGGTCTGAACGCTCAGGGCGCGCTTGGGGCAACGGCCCAGCCGGCCGTCGGTGGTCAGGTCCCCGCCGCCGGCGCGCCGGCCATGGCCGAGCAGCCGGCGCCCGCCGAGCCAATCACGATCCTGTACGGGTCGCAGACGGGCAACGCCGAAGACGTCGCCGAACAGCTGGCCCAGCGGGCGAGCGCAGACGGCTTGACCGCGACCGCCGTGGACATGCTCGACTACAAGTCGCGTGATCTGAAAAAAGAAAAGAACGTGGTGGTGCTGGTCTCGACCCACGGCGAGGGCGACCCGCCTGACAACGCCGAGGAACTGCATGAGTTCATCCACGGCAAGAAAGCCCCCAAGCTGGACGGCATGAACTTCTCGGTGCTGGCTTTCGGTGACACCAGCTACGAGCACTTCTGCCAGACCGGCAAGGATTTCGACGCCCAGTTCGAAAAGCTGGGTGCCAATCGTGTGGTCGCGCGCATGGATCTGGACGTGGATTTCGACGATGCCGTCGAATCCTGGATCGATGACGTTATCGCCAAGTTCAAGGATGCGACCGGGGCCGGCCAGGCACACGCCAATGTCACCGCGATGCTGGGCGCCGCTCAGGTCAACGGTGCGGCCGAGCCCGAGGCCGCGGCCTACAGCCGCAAGAATCCGTTCGGCGCTGAAGTGCTGACCAACGTCGTCATGAACGGCCGTGGCTCGGACAAGGAAGTGCATCACATCGAGCTGGACACCGAGGATTCCGGCCTGACCTGGGAGCCGGGCGATTCCCTGGGCATCATCCCGGCCAACGAACCGGAGGCGGTGTCCGAGCTGATTGCTGCGCTAGGTGCGAATGCCGATGATGAAGTCACCGGCCTGGACGGTGAGGTGTCGCTCGAGCACGCGCTGACGCATCAATACGAGATCACCACGCTTACCCGGCCGTTCATCGAGAAATACGCCGAGCGCGCCGCACGCGACGACTTGAACGGCCTGCTGGCCGACGACGCCAAGCAGGCGCTTGCCGAGTACATCGACGGGCGCTTCATCGTCGATCTGGTCGAGGACTATCCGGTGGCCGATATGGGGGCTGCCGATTTCGTGCGCCTGCTGCGCAAGCTGCCACCGCGGCTGTACTCGATTGCCTCCAGCCACGCGGCCAATCCCGACGAGATCCATCTGACCGTTGCCGCGGTGCGCTACGAAACGCACGGCCGCAAGCGTAACGGCGTGGCCTCGGTGCAGCTGGCCGACCGCAGCGAGGATGCGCGGCTGCCGATCTACATCGATCACAACAAGAACTTCAAGCTGCCGGCCGATGATGCTTCGCCGATCGTCATGATTGGCCCGGGTACCGGTATCGCGCCGTTTCGTGCGTTCATGGAGGAGCGCGAAGAGCGCGGTGCTACCGGTCAGAACTGGGTGTTTTTCGGTGCCCAGCATTTCCGCACCGATTTCTATTATCAGACAGACTGGCTGCGCTGGCGCGAGGACGGTCTGCTGACCCGCATGGACGTGGCGTTTTCGCGCGATCAGGCGGATAAGATTTATGTCCAGCACAAGATTCGCGAAGCCGGCGCCGAGCTGTATAAATGGATCGAAGCGGGGGCCACGATCTATGTCTGCGGCGACGCCAACGCCATGGCCGCCGACGTACATGACGCGCTGACCGACATCATCGGCGAGCAGGCCGGCATCAACGCCGAGGAAGCTGCGGGCTATCTGAAGAATCTTCAGAAAGAAAAACGCTATCAGCGCGACGTTTATTGATGCCTGCCGGCGCCTCGAAGCGCGGCCCGTCGACGTATTAAAACCGAGTGTGTTGTCACTCGCAGTCTTTATCACCAGGTGATCCCATGAGCACCACGGAAAAGAATCTCTCGCCTGTCGAGCACATCAAGACCCGCAGTAACTTCCTGCGCGGCACGATTGCCGAGGGCCTGGCCGACGAGCTGACCGGCTCGATCGCCGCTGACGATACACAGCTGACCAAGTTCTTCGGCTTCTACCAGCAGGATGATCGTGACCTGCGCGCCGAGCGCAAGGCCTCCAAGCTCGAGCCGCACTATCAGTTCATGCTGCGCCTGCGGCTGCCGGCCGGCGTGGTCACGGGGGAGCAGTATCTGGAAATTGATCGTCTGGCGCACGAATACGCTAACGGCACGCTGCGCCTGACCACGCGCCAGACGTTCCAGTACCACCACGTGGCCAAGCGCGACCTGCGCCCGCTGCTGCAGGATGCCTACAAGGTAGGGGTAGATGCCCGCGGCGCCTGTGGTGACGTCAACCGCAACGTCATGGCCTCGGCCTTTCCGGAAAAATCGGCCGTACACGCCGAGATTCACGACTGGTCAACGAAGATCTCCGAACATCTGGCCTGGAAATCCAAAGCCTACGAAGAGATCTTTCTCCAGCACGAGCCGACCGGCGAGACCGACGTCGAGCCGATCTACGGCGCGACCTATCTGCCGCGCAAGTTCAAGATCGCGATTGCTGTGCCGCCGGAAAACGATGTCGATGTCTTCGCCAACGATATCGGCTTGATCGCGGTAGTCGAAAACGACGCGCTGGTGGGTTTCAACGTGGCCATCGGCGGCGGTATGGGCTCCACCCACGGCGAGCCGGCGACCTATCCGCGGCTGGGCAGCGTGATCGGGTTCGTGGGGCTTGAAAAGACGCTCGAGACGGTCGAAACGCTGGTGACCATCCAGCGCGACTACGGCGACCGGGAAAACCGCAAGCACGCCCGCTTCAAGTACACCATCGACGATCGCGGCATCGGCTTCATTCACGAGCAGCTCGACGAGCGGGCCGGCATCCAGCTGGCGCCCACCCGCGACTATCACTTTGATCGCAACGGCGATCCGATCGGCTGGTTCCAGGACGATGCCGGCGCCTGGCACGTCACGCTGTTCATCGAAAACGGGCGAATCGCCGATTTCGATGCCAACGGGCTGGCCCACCACGGCCAGTACCAGGGCCCGGCCAACTACAAGCTGATGACGGCCCTGCGCGAGATCGCCAAGGTGCACAAGCGCACCATCCGGCTGACCGGTAATCACAACGTCATCATCTCCGGCATCGCCGCGGACGATCGCGACGAGATCGAAACCATTGTCGATCACTACGGCCTGGACGACGGCAAGACCCAGCGCAACAGCGCGCTGCGTCATGCCTCCATGTCATGTGTTGCATTTCCGACGTGCGCGCTGGCTATGGCCGAGTCCGAGCGCTACTTGCCCGACTTGGTGGGCAAGCTCGAAGACGTCATGGACAAGGCCGGCATCGGCGACGAGCGCATCGTCATCCGCATGACCGGCTGCCCCAACGGGTGTGCGCGGCCGTTTCTGGGCGAGATTGGTTTCGTGGGCAAGGCGCCGGGCAAGTACAACCTGTACCTGGGGGCGGCTTTTGACGGTTCACGTTTGAATAAGCTT